>NZ_JAKMSW010000040.1:0-1140 GCF_025772845.1 Campylobacter sp. CNRCH_2014_2849
GTTTTTTTATATTGTGTTTTAATAAAATTTATATTTATCCAATATTATTTATATAGATAATTTTTTATTAATATATCGTTTTTTTAAATTTATACTCCTATGAGATAATTTTTTCACTTTCAAAAAAATAACTACAAATTTACATAAAAAGGAAAACCAATGAAAAGTGCGAAAATAAAAATCTCACTCATAGCAAATTTTATTGCTATATTTTGTCTACTTATTTTAGGCATTATAACTTTTGTTTTTGTAAAAGACTCTCTGTTTAAAGAAGTTATAAAAGCAGAACAAGATAAACTTATTTCTGCAAAAAATTTAACACAAAATTTTTACAACAACTCTTCAAGCGCATTAGAAAGATTTGCCCAAAGTATTTTACATCATCCATATGAAATTTTAGCCAACGAAGAAACATTAATAGAAGATGTTGGAATTCAGTTAAAAGCTGCAAAAGATATAGGCGATTATCAAGCTATTTATTTGGCAAAACCTGACGGGGAATTAGTTTTAAGTAACAAAGACAGCGATGCCAAAGGAGTAAATTATTTAATTTATGGAAAAGAGCAAAATTATGATGCAACTACAAGAGAATTTTATATAGCAGCTAGAAAGAAAACTGGTTGGAATGTAACTGATATTTATACAGATATAGCAACGGGGCTTCCTACTTTTACCTATTCTATATCTTTAACTAAAAATGGTAAGTTTATAGGGGTTTTAGCTATCGATGTTTCTGTGAAGAAATTAGAAGATAGATTAAAACATTTACCAGGCTCATCTTTTGTTTTTGATAAAGCATTGTTTGCATTTGCTTCAACCGATGAAAACTATTTTGGCAAAGATAATAAAAATGTTGCTATTGTTGCTAAAGCTTTTAGTAAAGCAAAACCAGGCGAGGCATTTTTTTATACTAATGAAATGGGTAAAGAAAAATTATCTATTTGCGATAAAATAGATTCAGATACTATCTGCAGTGTAACAGATATAGACAGCATAGAAGAATCTAGCAAGAAAATGGCCTATATTCAAATTACTGCAGTTATTGCAGCTAGTTTCATAAGTATCATTTTACTCTACTTCATCATCTCTTATTATCTATCCCCTTTGCAAGCAATCCAAAAAGGTATCAATTCTTTCTTC
>NZ_JAKMSW010000041.1:0-1077 GCF_025772845.1 Campylobacter sp. CNRCH_2014_2849
AGGTTAGGTGATACAAGAAGCGTAGATGAGTTTAGATTGGTAGGAAATATTGATTTTAATGGTAATAAAGGACAAGGTGTAGAAGGTGTGGATTGGAAAAACTATGCTAATTACTGTATAGATGGACTAGGATGTACTAATATGATTGTAGCATTTGATGACCCTTATACCGGATTTAATAAAATTTTTGATGGACAAAATCATTCTTTAAAAAATATTAATATGGATTTTGCTTTAGCTACAGGTGGTAGTCATGTATATGCAGGATTATTTGGTAATAGTAGAGGTGCAACTTTTAAAAATATACATATAGATTATATGGGAGGTGGAATAAAGGTTAATACACAAAGCCCTGGTGAAGCCAGTGTTGGTGGATTTATAGGAGCAATAGAAGCTGGATCTGCAGATAATATTATTTTAGAAAACATTAACTCAATAGAGCATGTTCATTCTATGCATGAAGGATTTAACACCACAGGTGGTTTTGCTGGAAGTATTGCATTTGCAAATATTTCTAATGTTACTGTAAGAAATATAAAATCTATTAAAAGCATATTAACATCTGATAGAGAAGCTACTTTCCATACTGGAGGTTTTGTTGGATTTGTTGCAGGAATTGATACTAAAAAAGCTGAATTTAACAATATTAAACTAGAAAATATAGAAAATATTTCAAATGAAGGCATTATCGCTAATGCTCATTTAGGTGGTTTTATAGGTGGAATTAGAGGGAATGCTTACTTAAGCAATATCACCTTAAACAATATTTATAATATCATAAATAATGTCACAATCGGAAATTCAAGTTCTGTAGGTGGTTTTATAGGTGGTTTTGTAGGTCATATTGATTTTGAGAACATTGCTTTAAATAATATTTACAATATTGATAATAAAATGGATAGTTTAAGCTCTTATACTGGTGGTTTTGTAGGTATTGGCCACTTATACATGAGTTCCTTGAAAAATATTTATATGTTTTTTAACCAAAATACAAAAATTAAAGGTAGAAAAGTTGGTATTTTATTTGGTTCATCGGAAGGATCTATACCATTTTCCAATCTGAATAATATCCATATT
>NZ_JAKMSW010000042.1:0-1029 GCF_025772845.1 Campylobacter sp. CNRCH_2014_2849
CTCAAGTTGGTATTAATGATGAAAATAATAATGATTGGGAATATGATGGTTCTTATAGAGGACAAATTTTTATCTTTAATAAAAAAGATAATAGATGTCGCTCTAAAGACAAATTTTTGGCTTAACTGAGGGTGGATGGGGGGGGGTGGTTACTGTGATAAAGATAAAGTATTTATAGGGCTTATACCTTGTAAAGAAGATAAAAAAAGCTAGCTAAATTCAATAAGCAAAATAGATGTGTAGAAGTTGGTGAATATTGCTCTAAAAAAATTAAATTCATAGTTTGTATTCAGCATAAAAAAACACACTGTTGTTTTAATTCAAAATTAGCAAGAATATTTAATGAACAAGGACGTCCACAAATTAAAAGAGGTTGGGGTTCTCCAAAAAGTCCTGATTGTAGAGGATTTACTCCAGAAGAATTTCAAAAGTTAGATTTTAGTGAAATAGATTTAAGTGAATTTATTGCTGATATTGTTGGAAATATTGATGTAGATAAAATACAAGCTGATTTTATAAAAATACAAGAAAAGATTGAAAGCAATCTTGAGAATTTAACAAGAAAACCTACTAATTAAAAAGAAAATAAAATTATAGAAAGGAGATAGAGTTTAGTTAAAAGTTTGTTTGGTAAAAGCCAAAGGGATTGTTCTAAACCCTGCAAAAGCAGGGGATACTCAATAAGCCTTGACATAGCAAAGTGTTAAGAGTATAATTATAAGGATAATTTTTGTTAGCATTATGCTCACCTCCCTTCTGGGCGGTAAATTAACGCTAAAGGGTTGCGCCCCTTTGGCGTTGCACCCTTAATATAATTATACCAAACAAACTCTTTAACTTCTTTAGTACAATTGATGAAAAGATTTTACATTTTATTCCTTAGTGCTTTAATTTTCGCATCTTCTTTATTATTTTATAGATTAATCATATTATCTTTACTTGGGGCTATGGTAAAGTAGCAAATGATATTTTACAAGTTATAAAAGATGTTATATCTTTGCTTCAATTAACTAATAAAAGTAAAGAATC
>NZ_JAKMSW010000043.1:0-1025 GCF_025772845.1 Campylobacter sp. CNRCH_2014_2849
CAGGGTATATAAAATCTTTTAAGTTTATAAAAAGGTTTTTTCATTTATATTCCTTGATATTCTAAAAATAGTTTTTGTGTCTTTTTTTGTTTCGTTTAAGGTTTTATTTTGAGTGTTAAGTTCTATCTCATTCATTTTTGCATTCTTTTAGTTTGGTTTGTATGGATTTAAGTTTATTAGTTTGTTTTTGATCGAGTCTGAGTTTCTTAAAATTATAGATCGCTTTTTCTAATTGCATTTTTAAATGACTATCAGTGTGTATTTTTAATTCTTTATTAAAAAACAATAAAACTTTGTCAGTAGTAGTGTTAATTTGACTCATACCATTTAAAATTGTCATAGTTTTAGGGGTATTTAAATCACAAATATAATCTTGTAAAAATTCACTCAAATACATACTAGTAAATCCACTATTATAGCCAATTAGGGTGTTAATATACATTCCAATTCTAACTACATCAAAGCTATCAAACTTATGAATATCTTTTTGCAAAAAATCCTCTTCTAAACGAGTATTTAGAAAAAATAAAAAATCTTCAAAAACTTTAAATCTTTCCTTATCAAATAAAAAAGAAGTTTTTTGATTTGTGATATTTCCTTCATTATATAAAAGATAAAGTATAATATCAGTATTTGAATTTGTTGTAACATGCCCAGCTTGTCTCATAAGCTCAACATCTTCATCTGTAGGATAATAAGAGGTTAAAATTCTTATATCTTCAATACTAGCTTGTATCATCTTAAGATTTTTAATAATCATTTGTGTAACTTTTTCTTGATTATAGTTTTCTTTGCTTAAATTCTTAGCATATTCTAATTCTTCCTTGCCTTCGTTTTCACTCCATTTGATTAAAGCACTAAGATTTTCTCTTGCTTTATTTTCATTAGCTTCTTTAAATTGTAAAGCTTCTTGGATCAATTCATAAATACCAATAGCTAGGATAAAAGCTAATATAATAAAAACTCTTTTTAATATTTTAAGCAATTTTTTTACCTTTAAAGTTAGTATTATTTATTATAGCATT
>NZ_JAKMSW010000044.1:0-990 GCF_025772845.1 Campylobacter sp. CNRCH_2014_2849
GATGTGGATGTTACTCAGATTAGCTCCCTTTGATGAACCAAAAAAAATACCAACTTGCTCGCCTTCAATTTTTACACCTGAAGCAAAAAACATATAAATGTTTTTAAAGTTACTATCACCATTACTATTACTTATATCACCAACAAAACCACCAGATAAAACATCATTGCCAATACCTATAATATTTAATATGTTATTTAAATATATATTTGAAATGGATGAACCGCTAATACCACTAGCAAATCCACCGACAAGAGTACTAGCGCTAATATTTTTTATATTATCTAAGTAAATATTTGAAATAGAAGAAGAATGAACACCTGCAATAAAACCACTAGCAAAGGAAGAACCACTATAACCTGATATAGCAAAACTTTTACTATTAATATTTCCAATATTATTTAAAAATATATTTGAAATAGATGAACCCCTAGAGTATCCCGATAAACCGGAAACAAAACTAGAATGTCCATGAGCAATACCACTGATATTCTTTATAGAGTCTAAAGAAATATTTGATAATTCCGAGTAATCAACAAAACCAATCATACCACCTATAAAAAGAACACCTCCTTCTTCGTATGTAACCGCTTTGATGTTTTCTATATTACCTAAGTATATATTAGATAACAATGCATCAGAAGCTAATCCTATGAATCCACCAATATAATCAGCATTAAGAGTATTAATACCTCTTTCATAATCCACATTAATATTTTTAAAAATTACACCCTTAGAAGAAACTCCGAATATTCCTACATAGTTAGGTTTATCTACGACTGCATCTACAGTTGTGTCTATATTAATATTTCTTAAAGTATAATCTTGTCCATCAAATGTTTTATTAAAAGCACTACCATCTTTAAAACCTACTATCATATTAGTACAACCATATCCATCTATACAATAGTTTGCGTAGTTTTTACCTTCTTTACTACTAAAATCTATATCATCTACCAATCTAAACTCATCAATTTCTCTAACCAAACC
>NZ_JAKMSW010000045.1:0-987 GCF_025772845.1 Campylobacter sp. CNRCH_2014_2849
CTCTTAAAAAACACTCTTAAAAAACACTCTTAAAAAACACTCTTAAAAAACACTCTTAAAATTTGGAACATTTATTGCTTTAAAAGTTCTAAGCAATATTTTGAAAGGATTTAAAATGGGTTTTAGAATAAACACCAACATAGGTGCAATGAATGCACATGCAAATTCAACTATCACAGCAAGAGAGCTTGATAAGTCTTTATCAAGACTTAGCTCAGGTCTTAGAATCAACTCTGCAGCAGATGATGCTTCGGGTATGGCTATAGCAGATAGCTTAAGATCGCAAGCTGCAACTTTAGGTCAAGCTATAAATAATGGTAATGATGCTATAGGTATTTTACAAACAGCTGATAAGGCTATGGATGAGCAGCTTAAAATCTTAGATACTATCAAAGTAAAAGCTACTCAAGCAGCACAAGATGGACAAAGTACTAAAACAAGAAATATGCTTCAAGCTGATATTAATCGTTTAATGGAAGAACTTGATAATATAGCTAATACCACAGCATTTAATGGCAAACAACTTTTAAGCGGGAACTTTATAAATCAAGAATTCCAACTAGGTGCACAGTCAAATCAAACCGTAAAAGCTAGTATAGGGCCAACTCAAAGCTCTAAAATAGGTGTAACTAGATTTGAAACAGGTTCTCAAGCTAAAAGTAGCGGTGTAGCTCAACTTACTATTAAAAATTATAATGGGGTAGATGATTTTAAATTCCAACCTGTAGTGATTTCTACTTCAGTAGGAACAGGACTTGGTGCTTTGGCTGAAGAGATTAATAGAGTTTCTGATATCACAGGTGTTAGAGCAAATTTCTTAGTTGAAACTACGGGTGTTGGTCCTATAAAAGCTGGTGCTACAAGTGATGATTTTAAGATTAATGGTGTAACTATAGGTAAGATAGAATATCAAGATAGTGATCAAAATGGAGCTTTGGTTGCTGCTATTAACTCAGTTAAAGATAGCACAGGGGTAGAAGCTTCAAG
>NZ_JAKMSW010000046.1:0-961 GCF_025772845.1 Campylobacter sp. CNRCH_2014_2849
CAATAATACTTTAAATTTCTTAAAAGATGCCTATGTAAATATGGGTGTTGAAAACACCTATACCTTACCTTTAAATGGTGCTCCTTATATCTTAGGTGCTTTTGGTATTGATGCTAATACTAATAATAATACAGTTATATTAAATAAGGGAGTAAAGATAGACTTTCATACTACTCCTTATAAACAAAGCACTTTAGGGGATAATATTTTTGATGAGAGAATGACTCATGTAGTGGGAGCTTATACTTATAATGCTAATGCTAAAAATAATAAGGTTATTATAGATGGAGCTTCTTTATTAGTCCATGGTCCAAGTGGAGCTTATTCAACATCAGCTGCTACTCACTTAGGAGGAGCTTTTGTAGATGTAAATAACAATCAAAGTTATGAAGTAAGCAATAATAGTGTAATTATTAATGATTTAAAACTAGATTTAAGAGTAGATACTAAAAATACTCCATTAGCATACAATGCTATTTTAGTAGGAGCAGTTTATGGGGGTAAAATCATACAAGGTAATGCTTATAAAAACACCATAGATATAAAAGACTTACAAACCTTATTAGCATTAAATACCAATATAGAAGTAAAAGCACTCTTAGACTTTTATGCAGGTATAACTAATAATGGCATAGCTAATGATAATAATATTAATATTACTCTTAAAAAGCCATTTGAAATCAATTCTAATTTTACAGGTAAAAATGAGTTTAATCTTTATGGTGGAGTAGCTACTAAAGGAGCTAGTAGAAATAGTATAAATATCAATGGAGACTTAACCAAAGGACTTACCACTGAAAATCATCAAGATAAAATTCAAATCACAGCAGCACAAACTCTAAGTTCTAAAGCAAATAATAACAATATTGTTATTAAAAACTCAAACATTGCTATGCCTTTATACTTATATGGAGTTAGTAAGGTTAGTTTAGATAATAAAGATTATTATGCAAGTAGTGCC
>NZ_JAKMSW010000047.1:0-952 GCF_025772845.1 Campylobacter sp. CNRCH_2014_2849
TAATAATACTTTAAATTTCTTAAAAGATGCCTATGTGGATATGGGTGTTGAAAACACCTATACCTTACCTTTAAATGGTGCTCCTTATATTTTAGGTGCTTTTGGGGTTGATGCTAATACTAATAACAATACTGTTATTTTAAATAGCGGCTCTAAGATAGACTTTCATACTACTCCTTATAAACAAAGCACTTTAGGGGATAATATTTTTGATGAGAGAATGACTCATGTGGTAGGAGCTTATACTTATAATGGCAATGCTAAAAATAATAAGGTTATTATAGATGGAGCTTCTTTATTAGTCCATGGTCCAAGTGGAGCATATTCAACATCAGCTGCTACTCACTTAGGAGGAGCTTTTGTAGATGTAAATAACAATCAAAGCTATGAAGTAAGCAATAATAGTGTAATTATTAATGATTTAAAACTAGATTTAAGAGTGGATACTAAAAATACTCCATTAGCATACAATGCTATTTTAGTAGGAGCAGTTTATGGGGGTAGGATTATAGAAGGTAATGCATATAGAAATGTTATTATTATTAAGGATTTACAAACCTTATTAGCATTAAATACCAATATAGAAGTAAAAGCACTCTTAGACTTTTATGCAGGTATAACTAATAATGGTATGGCTAATGATAATGTTATTTATATGAATTTGAAAAAGCCATTTGAAATCAATTTTAATTTTACCGGTAAAGATGAAATCAATCTTTATGGCGGGGTAGCTACTAAAGGAGCTAGTAGAAATAGTATAAATATAGAAGGAAGTATTACTCAAGGAGTAACAGATAAAAAAAGATATGATAAGATTAATATTATTGCTGCGCAAACTCTAAGCTCTAAAGCAAATAATAATAGTATTAATATCAGTAATTCTAATTCTGATATTCCTATGTTTTTATATGCAGTTATGTCTGAAGATGGTAAATATTATGCTAGTAGTGCT
>NZ_JAKMSW010000048.1:0-884 GCF_025772845.1 Campylobacter sp. CNRCH_2014_2849
AAGCTTTGATTGTTTTTAGTGATAGTTTCTAATAAGCTTTGTAAGTCTTTTTGATTTAAGTGTTTATTATTTGCATCTACAAAGCCTTTTTCACTTTGCATTAAAATAAAGCTTTTATTTTTTACATTATTGTTGATATATACATTAATAGAACTATCTTTAGAAAGATGAATCACTTCTTTAGCATTTAAATAAGCTTTAGTATCATCTTTTAAGATAAAGCTATAATGATCAAAGTTATTAATAGTATTTGCTTTTATATTTGTATTTAATATTAAATGATTATTAGTACCATTTTTATGTGTTAGAACTTTTGATACAAAGTTATTATCTTTTTTAGTTTGCAAAAAGCTTCCTGCTAATACTTCTATATTGGTATTGTTAAAAATATTAGTATTACCACTTAGATATAAAGTATTATTATAGCTTTTATCATTTTCACTATATACACCAGAAGCGCTTATAAATATAGCTTTGTTGTTTTTATACTCATCTATATTTAAATTATTTATATGAGTATAATTATCATGAGTATTCTTAGCTATACCTGCACTAATTATTATTTCCCCTTCTCTTTTATCAGAAGCTGTACCTAGGGCTAAATTATCAAAGATAAAAGTATTATTAGCGCTTTCATTTTTTGCATTAATAATATATACATTAGAACTAGCTGCACTTGAATAATCTTTAATATTTAAAGTATTATCATTAGCATTTTCATTAGCTCTTAAAATGATTTTAGAACCTTTATCTATATTAGAAGCATTAGATAAAGATTGCACCATATTATATTTTATAGTGTTTTTTTCTAAATTATCAGCTTCTATAATAGCAGTGAGATTTCTACCTGATTTTACATTATCTAAAACTATACTATTAGCATT
>NZ_JAKMSW010000049.1:0-871 GCF_025772845.1 Campylobacter sp. CNRCH_2014_2849
GGATTGATTAGTTTTTGAAAAAAATCATTTGGATGATCAATACATTGACCATTAGGTGTTATAGAATTACTAGGGCATACAACAGGAGGTTTAATTTTATCTGCGATTTTATTAAGCAAATCTTGAGTATTTATTAGCAGTTTTTTGCTAATTCTTTAATGTTTTCAGAAAAATAGTAAGATATAACACTTCCTCCAGCAAAAATAATTATACCAAAAATAATTTTTCCTCTAAACAAGATAAGTGCTATTTCTTTAGAAATATCTAAGCCTTTTTTTAAAACAAAATCTTGTATAACTTCTTCTCCTAATTTTACTAAAACTTTAGTTATATCACCATTGTTAATATACTCTAAGGTATATTCAGTAATTTTTAGTTTGCTATCCACTTTATCTGTAATAACTTGAACTTTTTGAATATAAGGTTGTAGGGTTTCTTTCGTGGGAGAGTTGGGGGAAAGGTTGAAGCCACTGCTAAAAAAATCGAAAGTATTACTTGCTTTTTCTATTCCTTCTCTACTACTTTCTATAACCTCTTGTCCTTCTCTTAGAGCTTCTTTTATACTTTCTTTAATGTTAATAGTAGTATTGTTTTCATTATGAACACTAGTATTATTTTCATTTGCATTCATCTAAGGCCTTTTGGATTTTGTTTAAATAATTACCTATAAAGATTATTATTGCTTTATGATTACTTTTCCACTTTTTATTTATTTCTTCATTAGAAAATTCTAGTGTATCTAATTTTTTAAGTGTATTATAACTTTCTTTCACTTGTTTGAATATTGTCAATTTGTCTTTAAAAGAACATAATTGGGTGTTGTAAAGTAAAAACATTCCTTGAATTGATACTTTTGAGTAAAGAGCCATAG
>NZ_JAKMSW010000005.1:0-137175 GCF_025772845.1 Campylobacter sp. CNRCH_2014_2849
TCTTAGAAGAAATTATCTTCTAAGAAAGAGAATGTTTATACAGCGCCTTTTGGAGCTGTAAATGCTGTTATTTTAGGCGGTAATCCCTTATATTTTTCTATATTTACTAAGCCTGTATGAGAAATGTTTCCGTTTGCTAATTCAGAAGTTGGCATATCAATAGTTAAGACATTTACATTTCCGTATTTGCACATTCCTTCATCATTTGGATCATACCAGCCACCTTCGCATAATTTTACAACATTTGCCATAATATCTTTAGTTACCACAGCACCTGCGAGAACTTGACCTCTTTTATTGAAAACTCTTACAATATCACCATTTTTGATTCCAAGTTTTTTAGCATCAATAGGATTGATTAAGATAGGTTCTCTATCATTTACTGCATATTTTTCACGCAATGAGGTATGGCACATTTGAGAGTGAAGCCTATCTGTTGGATGATTAGTTAGTAGATGAAAAGGTGTTTCCTTAGTAGCATTTCCTAGCCATTCTATCGGCTCCATCCACATTGGATGTGCTTTGCAGTCTTTATAGTTATACTTTTCGATAGTTTTTGAGTAAATTTCTATCAAGCCTGATTCGGTGCCTAGAGCATTTAAGATAGGATCTTCAATAAATTCAGAAAATCTCACCCATTCCATACTTTCTATAGTTGGAGAAAAAGTTATAGGCTCATTTTTAGCCCAAAATTCTTCAAAACTTGGCATTTTTGGTTCAAATACATCCCCATAAGCTTGAGTTTGTTTTAAAGCGCTATTGTAGTATTCTTTAATAAAATCTTTTGCTTTTTTACCATTTTCGGTATAAGCATTAAATACATCATCTCCATACACTTTACAAATATCAGCAAAAATTTCATAGTCATCTTTGCTCTCGCCTATTGGTAATACTGCTTGCTTCATTGGAGCTATATTCATATTAGAATAATCTCCACTCATGGTAATATCATCTCGTTCATAAGAACTTGTGGTAGGCATTACAATATCTGCCATTTTAGCAGTTGGAGTCCAATAAATTTCATTTACAACTATAGTTCTTGGTTTTTGCCATGCTTTGATGTTAGTGTTTGTATTTTGATGATGAACTAATGGATTTCCACCTGCCCAATAAATAAAGTCAATATCAGGATAGGTTATTTTAGAACCATTATTGTCTATAACTTTCCCAGGATTTAATAAAGCATCAGCTATTCTAGCTACAGGAAAAGAATAACTAGCAGTATTTTGTAGCCATTCAGCACCACCTTGAGATTCTCCATTTTTTGGTATACCTTTAAATTTACCATTTTCCCAAATTCCCACAGCTCCTGCTGTAATACCTCCTATAACACCACCTTTGCATGATGGAACACCACCATTACTATAGTGATAACTTAAGCCAAATCCACCACCTTTAGTGCCAATTTGACCAAGCATTGAAGCTAGGGTTATTAACATCCAATGAGGTTGCTCGCCATGATGAGCTCTTTGCATACCCCAACCACTCATGATCATAGTAGGGTTATCATAAAAACTTTCAGCCAGTGTTTTGATGATTTTTTCATCAATTCCACAAATTTTACTTGCCCATTTTGTATCTTTTTTAATGCCATCATTCTTGCCATCTAAATAAGCTTTGAACTTATCAAATCCACTTGTATAATTTTCTAAAAATTCATAATTGACTTTATTTTTTTCGATCAAATGACTAGCCATGCCTATCATCATAGCAACATCTGTATTTGGTTTTGGAGAGATCCATTGTGCATTTAAAAATTTAGCAGTTTCGGTTTTTATAGGATCTATACAGATAACCTTGATTTTACTATTTTTTAATTTTTCAAAGTAAGCAAGACCTCTTTGATCGTTTGAAGTCCAAGCTATTCTTAAAGTAGCGATAGGATTAGCACCCCAAATAACTACTATTTTAGAATGTTCTAAAATGTTTTCCCATGAAGTTTGCTGTTCATATACTTCAATAGAGCCTACAACATAAGGCATTATTATTTGAGAAGCTCCGGTTGAGTAATCTCCGGTAGTCCCTACAAAACCACCTGTGACATTTAAAAATCTATGGAGCAATATTCTACAATTTTGCATATTTCCACTAGATTTCCATCCGTAGCTTCCACCAAATATAGCTTGAGTTCCTTTTTGCTCTCTTGTTTTTTTAAGTTCTTTTGCTATAAGTTTTATAGCCTCATCATAACTTACACGCACAAATTCATCTTTTCCTCTAAGTTCAGGTTTTGGACTGTCGGGATTTTCAAGATAGCTTTTTCTAACATAAGGATATTTCACGCGCGATTTGTAGATCATATCTGCTGTATAGTGTTGTAAAGGATTGTCAATTTGTGTTACTTTTTCCCATGGCTCACTTTTAATTACCACACCATCTTTAATGGTAAGTTTTAAAATTCCCCAATGTGCTGCTGTTATCACACTTCCATTTTTTACTAAACCAGAATTTATTTGAGAAACTTCTATATTTTTACTCATGGCTAAACTAGGAGCTAAAGGCAACACGCTTAACCCTGCTCCGATTTTTAAAAATTTTCTTCTATCAAGTCCCATTTTATTTTACCTCCTTAAAATCTTTTGCATTTTTTTGCAAATACTGTATCACTAGCCAATGATCTTTTTTATCAATTCCTGTTCTATTTACCATTGATCTAAAAGTAGCAGGCCAGCCATTAGCACTAAATTCACTTTCTTTATGAACGCTATGACAAATTCCGCAATTATTCATATAAAGCTCTTTAGCTTTTATAAACATTTCTTTGTTGCTTTTTGCAAAATCTTTCTTGTCAGTCCAAACTTCTATGGTAGCTTTATCCCATTTTCCATTTTTGCTTTTAGTATAAGTTTTAAAATCAAGTTTTGTATTTTTAGAAAATGCAGCAACTATGATTCTTTGACTATCGTTGTAATAAAGCACAGAAGGCGAAGCAGGATTAACATAGCCTGTGATCTTGATTAAAACTTTATTTCCATCAGTTTTTAATACTTCAAAAGGATTTGTGGGTAGCAATCTACCAACAGCTTTTGTGTCATTTTTGCTTAAGTAAAGTGAGCTTACTTCACTTGTAAAAAATTCATTTTTAGCGCAAACAAAAGAAACAAGCGCTAAACAGAAAACTAAAATTTTTCCCATTTTGCCTCCTTGATATTTTTAATATAAACTTATTGTATAACTTTAGTATTAAAATTTTCTTAGTATAAAAATATAAAAAATGCAATAATAAATATTATCTAATAATTTTTTATTAATTTTTAATTTATTTGTTTTTATATTTTCATAAAGTCTTTTCAATCCTTTAAAGTAAATTTTAGTAAAATATAAAATATTCTTTATAAAGGTTAAAAATGCACTTTACTTTGCTAAATGAAAAAGATTTTTTCAACCCCTACTACCGCAAAAAGCAAATTACACAAAATGAATTTGACACTTTTAGCAAGGCTTTAATGCAGTATTTAGAAAGGCTTGAAAGCTCACAAAGTGAAAATGAAGATTATCTTGTAGCTAACACGCTTAGTCCATTTTTAACCACTCTAAATTTCAAAACCCACATCAAAACCAAGCAAAAAGGCAAAAGCGAGATTGATTTAGCCATCGCTAAAGATGAGCTTAGCAAAGACTTAGAAGTTCTCATCGAAGCTAAAAAGCCCAACTCAAAAGAATTCATCACCCATACAAAGCCAAATTCCAAAGCCTTGCATGAAGCCATTTTGTATTATTTTAGAAACAGAGAGCATAGCTTTAGTTTGAAATTTATCATCATCACAGACTTTTATAAATTCTTCATTTTCAAAGCTAGTGAATTTGAAGAGCTTTTTTATAAAAACACAAGCTTTAAAAAGCTTTTTGAAGAATTTCAAAGCCCAAATTCACTTTTTAAAGGCAACACTGATGAATTTTACAAAGAAGCAAGCAAACTTATAGAAAATTCCAAAGAAAGTTTAAAAGGCTTTTTCATCGATTTAGCCTTTTTAAAAGACAAGCAAAAGTCAAATTTCAAAAATCTAGCAAGCATTTTTAAAACCTTTCATAGAGACTTTTTGCTAAATGAATTTAGCCCAAATGACGCAAACTCACTAAACAACGCATTCTATAAAGAGCTTTTATACATCCTAGGTTTAAGCGAGAGCAAACAGCTTTCTAAATTCATCATCACACAAAGTGAGCAAAGCAAACAAGCCCAAGGCACACTTTATCATCTCATAGCGAGCAAGCTTCCAAAGCATGACTTTGAAGAGGTGCTAAAATTCATCATACTTTGGCTAAACCGCATTTTATTTTTAAAGCTTATTGAGTCTAATTTAGTTAGATTTAACAATGATAAAACCCTAAAATTCTTAAACTATGAAAAAATTCCAAATTTTACTACCCTTTCACATCTTTTCTTTGATATCTTAGCTAAAGAAAAGCACACAAGGACGCAGAGTAAATTTAGCTATTTGCCTTATTTAAATTCATCACTTTTTGAAAAACAAGCCATCGAAAAAAACACACTAGAAATCGCTACTTTAGAAAATGATGCTTTGCTAGAGTACCACCCGCACACACAACTAAAAGATGACAAAGGCAAAAGTAAAAAAGGCAAAGTAGGTTTGCTTGAGTATTTGTTTGAGTTTTTAGACAGCTTTGACTTTGGGGCTGATGAGCAAAGCGAAGAACTCATCAAACAAAAAGAACTCATCAACTCAAGCGTTTTGGGAAATGTCTTTGAAAAGCTAAATGGCTACAAAGAAGGTAGTTTTTATACCCCAAGTTTTATCACTTCATATATGTGTAAAGCAAGTATAGAAAAAGTCGTGCTAGATAAGTTTAACCATACTTTTAAGTTAAATGCCACCAAGCTAAACGAGCTAAGAACCCAGCTACGCCAAGAAAAAATCTCTCAAGAGCAAAAACTAGCCTTGCTAAATTCCATACGCATTTGCGATCCTGCGGTGGGAAGCGGGCATTTTTTAGTTTCAGCTTTAAATGCCATGCTTATGGTGCATTATGAGCTTGGTTTGTTTGAAGAGGACTTTTACTTAAGCGTGCAAAATGATGAAATTTTAGTGCAAAATCACAAAGGTCAGTTTTTAGAGTATAAACGCCCTGATTTTGACAAAGACAAAACCCACCTTTGTCAAAAAGAACTTTTTGAGCGTAAAAAAGACATCATAGAAAACAACCTTTTTGGAGTAGATATCAACCCAAACTCATGTGAGATCACTAAACTAAGGCTTTGGATAGAGCTTTTAAAACACAGCTTTTATGAAAGCTTTGATGATACAAACTATCATGATCTTAAAACCCTGCCAAACATCGACATCAACATAAAATGCGGGAATTCGCTTATAAGTTATTTTGAAATTCACAAAAGCCTTTCTCACTACCCAAACATCAAAGAACGCATGGATAAATACAAACGCATAGTCAAAGACTACAAAGAAGGCTTTTACACCGACAAAACTCTCATCGCAAAAGAGATCAAAAACCTTAAAGAGTCTTTTAAAAATTTCTGCTTAAAAGACAAATTTGCCAAAGAGATCAAGCAACTTACCAACGGCGCTAATGAATACTCTAAAAAATACGGCGATTTTTTAGCACAAGATGAAAAAGATGAGAATTTTAGAGCATTTTTCTCTAAAAATATGTTTGAATTTGACTTTGATGAAAGTGCAGCTAAGAAAGAATTTAAAAAGCTTAAAAAGCTTTATGAGAGTATATTTGACTTAGAAAGTGCAAATCCTTTTGAATGGCGTTTTGAATTTAGCGAAGTGCTTGATGAGGGTGGGAATTTTCAAGGGTTTGATCTCATCATCGGCAATCCACCTTACATAAAAGAAAATGATAATAAAGAAATTTTTGCAAATACTAAAAATTTAAGAACTTATCAAGGTAAAATGGATATTTGGTATCATTTTGTGGGGCGTGGTTTAGATGTACTGAAAGAAAATGGAATTTTATCTTTTATTGCCACAAACAATTGGACTACAAATTCGGGTGCTAAAAAATTACGCAATGTTATATTAGAAGAGTGTCAAATTTTAAATCTTGTCGATTTTTCTTCGTTTATGGTTTTTGATTCTGCAAGCATACAAACTATGATAATGCAATTTCAAAAAACAAAACCACCTAAAAACTATGAATTTAATTTTGCAAAACTTACTACACAAAGTCCAAGTTATGAAGATGTTTTGGATATTTTAGAAAATACAAAGTCGCCTAATAATGAAATTTTAAATATAAATTTTAAGCCAAAGAATTTCATAGACAAAACTTTGAATTTTATAAAAAATGATTATGAAGAGATATTTGAAAAAATCCAAAAATATGGAAAATTTTACCTTGATGATAAAGAAGTAGCAAATGGGATACATCCGCATTATGATTTTGTAAATAATAGAATTAATAGTAATCATAATTTTGTTTTTAAAATAGGGCAAGGTATTTTTGGTCTGAGTGAAGAAGAAAAAGAGAAACTAAAATTAACAAAATTAGAAAATAATCTTGTAAAACCTTATTATGATACTCAAAATTTTATAAAATTCTTTTTTGAAAAAAATAATCATCGATGGATTATTTATACAAATTCATCTTTTAAAAATCCAAATTCTATGGATAATTATCCAAACTTAAAAAAACATTTAGATAAATTTAAAAAAGTTATTACTTCAGATAACAAACCTTATGGACTACATAGAGCTAGAGATGAAAAATTTTTTACAGGTAGTCCTAGAATAGTAGCTTTAAGAAAATGTGTAAATGAGCCTAAATTCAGTTATGTTGATTTTGATTGTTATGTTTCGGCGACTTTTTATGTTATAAAAACGCAAAGAATTGATACAAAGTATCTAGTTGCTATTTTAAATTCAAAACTTATGATGTTTTGGTTAAAACATAAAGGAAAAATGCAAGGCAATAATTATCAAATAGATAAAGAGCCTTTGTTAAATATTCCTATAGTAGATATAAATTCTAAAAATGAAAAACTAGCAAACGAGCTTATAAGCTTAGTCGATGAGATTTTAAATTTAAAAGAGCAAGATAAAAACGCAAACATCAAAACCCAAGAAACCAAAATAAACTCTATCGTTTATAAACTTTACAACCTAAACGAAGAAGAAATAAAAATCATTGAAGGAAAATGATGAATGAATTTGATCAGATATTGACACAATATGGAATTTATGCAACAAATACACAAATATCAATAGGAAAAGATAGAATAAGTGTATTTGGCAATGCAATAATTGAAAAAATAGATTTTAATATTTTACAAGAAAAAGGTATTAAAGATCTTGATATAAGGGTAAATGAAATTAAAAATATTATTTTTACAAAAGATGTTTTGTTAGATATGTCTTTTTCAGGTGTAACTTTTATAAATGAAATCAAAGCTAGCTCTAAATTTATAGGTGAATTAGTTTTTTCAGGTTGTACTTTTAAAGAAGAGGTGAATTTTCAACAAGCAAATTTTGAAAATTTTATTTGCTCTCGTGTTACTTTTGAAAAACAAGTATCTTTTTTAGGTGCTGTTTTTGGAAATACAGAAAATAAAAAAGAGATAAGTTTTTCCAATGTTACTTTTTTAAATGAAGTTGTTTTTTCTAAGGCTATTTTTAGTAGTAATATAGATTTTTATAAAGGTTATTTTCAAAAAGAATTGAAATTTAATAGGGCTGAATTTAAGTGTGATAAAGCTAATTTTTACATAGAATGTAAAGATAAAGTTGCTTTTATTGGAGCTATTGGAAAGAATATAACGATTATAGAATCAAATTTTGAAAATAATTTGATTCTAGGTGTAACATTTGATTTATTAAATATTATTGATAGTGAAATATTGAAAGATTTAACTTTAAATAACTCCACAGGACACAATATAGAAATTATAAATTCCACCATAGAAAAAAATACTGATTTGTCTTTGCTTTCAGCTAATAACATATCTTTAAATAATTCAACTTTTAAAGGAGAAATAAGTTTATCTATAAATAATTTTACACTCACACAAAATATAAATTTTAAAGATATTACTTTTGGAAAATTATATATACCAAAAGAACTTTTTGTAAAGAGCGTGGATTTTGAAAGATGTATTTTTTTGCAAGATATAAATTTGAAGGATTATACCTTCAATGAAGTTGCTTTCAATACTTGCACATTTAAAGAAAGCGTGTATTTTAATAATTCATGGTTTAAAAAGGAAGTTGATTTTCATGAGTGCGAGTTTGAAAAGACAGCTTGTTTTTATGGAGTTACATTTGATAAAGCTCCAAATTTTTCTCAAGCTTTATTTAAGAGTAATATAAATGTTATAAATTCGAATTTAAATTTTGATTATGCTAGAGTAGATGAAAAAATAAAACTATTATCTTCACAAGGAAAAGGTAAGTATAATTATGAAATTGCAAATGATTTTAGAGATTCTTTCAGGAACTTTAAAAGTGCTTTGATAAAAGATAACAATTTTTTAGATGCTTCAAATTTTCATAAATATGAGCTTTATTGTAAAGAGATAGAACTAAAAAATAAAAAAGGCAAGACTCTTAAAGATATAGTAGATAAATGGCAACTCTTTTTCTACCGTAAACTTTGTGATCATCATACAGACTTGCTAAAGGTGTTTCATAATCTACTTATCATCATCATGCTTTTTAGCGTTTTTTCTTTTGTACTTGATAAATTTAAACAACCTAGCATAGAAAATCATGCAAAATACCACATCGTTCAAGTAGATACTAATGAAAGCTATATCTTTAAAGAGCACAATAAAACGACTTATAATTTTTTATCCTTGAATATAGAGCAAGAATTTAAAAACTTGGACAGTTTATTATCTAAAACTGAGATTTATTTTTCTCTCGGTTTTGTATTGTTAGTGATTTTAGTTGCTTTGTTGAATAAAAAATACTTATGGCTCTCGCTTTTGCCTTTGTTTGTAGGGGTGGTTTATTGCATAGGATTTCCTAAGTCGATTATTACTCATTTTATGATCATAATGCTATTTGCATGTACTTTTATACTTATAATGGTTTTTGATAGCAAGCCTAAAAGATTTCTTTTTGTAGGTATTTCTTATATAGTTTGTATTTTTACGCTACTTGCAAAACCTAGTTTAATGCTTCCTGTGTTTGGAAGCTTTTTAGAAAAAGACACCAACGCTACTTATCCTTTATTGCTTAGCTTATCTGTGGTGTATTTTATACTTGTAGCTTTAGTGATATTCTCACTCCAAAAAACCGCACGCAAAAACTCCATAGTACCAAGCTGAAAGCAAAATCATGCTTTTAGCTTTAAAGTGTGATGAAAAATTTGATTTAAAAATACTTTTGATATAAATATTTTTATTATATTTATATTTTGTTTCAAATATAAACAATACTTTATATTTTATTTGTAAAGTGTAAATTTTTGTTTTTATTAAAAGAGAATTTTTATACGAAATGTTACTCTTATACCCATATAGTTAATTTTTTCTAACAAAAATACACAAAAATAAAAATATTTGTTAAGCTAGATATTGGAAATTTTTATCAAAAGGAAAAATATGTGGCAACAAATATATAATCCATTTGACAACATACTTTTAAGTGCTTTGGTGGCTTTTTTGCCTATTTTGTGCTTTTTGCTTTCTCTTGTAGTTTTCAAACTCAAAGGTTATCAAGCAGGCTTTTTAACTCTTATTTTATCAAGTGTTGTGGCATTGTTTGCTTATGATATGCCGTTTTCTTTATTAGGTGCTAGCTTTATACAAGGTTTTGCAAATGGTATTTGGCCTATAGCTTGGATCATCATCGCGGCCATATTTTTATATAAACTTTCTATCAAATCAGGCTCGTTTGAAGTGATAAAACAAAGTGTTATGAGTATCACTCCAGATCATAGAATTCAAGTGATTTTGATTGGATTTTGTTTTGGTTCTTTTTTAGAAGGTGCTATAGGTTTTGGAGGGCCAGTGGCTATCACCGCTGCATTACTTGTAGGACTTGGGCTTAGACCATTATACGCTGCAGGACTTTGCCTTATAGCCAATACCGCTCCGGTAGCTTTTGGAGCAGTTGGAATTCCTATCATAGCGATGAGTAATCTAGCAGGTATAGAACAGCACGGTGTTTCAGCTATGGTGGGTAGAATGCTTGTGCCTCTTAGCTTGACTATACCATTTTTTATAGTATTTTTAATGGATGGTTTAAAAGGGGTTAAAGAAACCTTTCCTGCTATTTTTGTCGCAGCCGTTTCTTTTACTGCTACACAATTTTGGAGTTCAAATCATTTAGGCGCAGAACTTCCAGATATTATTTCAGCGGTTGTTTCTTTGTCTGTTACTACGATATTTTTAAAATTTTGGAAGCCAAAAAATATTTTTAGATTAGATGATGTAAAAGACTTTGAAAACTCACAAAAGCTAGAATTTAAAAAAGTATTTTTAGCTTGGATTCCTTTTATACTTTTGATTATTTGTATTATTATATGGACTCAACCTTGGTTTAAGGCTTTATTTGCTAAAGATGGAATATTAAATTTTATGCAATTTACTTTGAAATTTAATGAAGCCTTAGGAGCTATCATAAGTCCTGATATAGTTAATCCACAAATTACAAAAACAATGATTCCATCACATACTATAGATTTAGTAGCACAAGCAGGAACTGCTATTTTAGTGGCTGCTTTAATGAGCATTGTTGTGTTGAAAATAAAAATCAACGAAGCTACCGAGTGTTTTTGGGAAACTTTAAAAGAAATGGCCACTCCATGCTTAACTATAGGCTTAGTAGTTGCTTTTGCCTTTATAGCTAAAAATAGCGGTATGAGTACTACTTTAGGACTTGCTTTTTCAAATACAGGCGATGCTTATGCATTTTTTTCTCCCATCATAGGATGGATAGGTGTGTTTTTAACAGGTTCTGATACTAGTTCAAATTTGCTTTTTGGGACATTACAGCAAGTTAGTGCTCAAAAGTTAGGAATTTCAGAAACTTTATTTTTAGCAGCAAATTCTGTTGGTGGAGTTGTGGGTAAAATGATATCTCCTCAAAGTATAGCGGTAGCTTGTGCAGCAGTTGGACTTGTAGGAAAAGAATCTGAATTGTTTAGATTTACTTTAAAATACTCAATAGGTTTTATAATTCTAATAGGAATTTGGACTTTTATTATAGCATTTTTCTTCCACGGGATCATCCCTGAAGCAGTGCTTTTAAAATAAGGATTGATGATGAAAAAAGTGTATTTATTTGCTACTTGTTTGGGTAGTGCGATAATGCAAGAAAGTGTTTTAAACGCGGTTAGACTTTTAAGAAGAGAGGGAGTTGAGGTTATATTTAAAAAGCAGCAAACTTGCTGCTCTCAACCCTCATTTAATTCAGGGTATTTTAAAGAAAGTAAAAATATAGCTTTGCATAATATAAAACTTTTTACTCAAGATTATCCTATAGTAGTGCCAAGCGGTTCTTGTGCGGGGATGATGAGTCATGATTATTTAGAGCTTTTCAAAGATGATGAGCATTTTAACTTGGTAAAGGAATTTAGCTCTAGAGTGATTGATCTTAGTCAGTATTTAGATGAGGTTTTAAAGGTTGATTATGAAGACAAAGGCGAACCTATAAAAGTGACTTGGCACTCTAACTGCCATGCATTAAGAATTCAAAAAAGCATACAAGCGAGCAAAAATCTGCTAAAAAAACTCAAAAATGTGGAATTAATTCCTCTAGAATTTGAAGAAGAATGCTGTGGTTTTGGAGGAACTTTTTCTGTGAAAGAGCCTCAAATTTCAAATTCTATGGCACAAGAAAAAATCAAAGATATCCAAAATACAGGCGTAAAATATGTATTAAGTTCTGATGGTGGGTGTTTGATGAATATTGCAGGCACGATGAGTAAAATGGGGCTTGATATAAAAGGAATTCATTTGTATGATTTTTTAAACAAGCGTCTTGAAGGAGTTGCGATATGAAAATGACACATGAACAAATTGTGGATGTGAAAATTCATGATAAGCAAATGCGAGAGAATTTAAGATCTGCTATGCATACTTTGCAAAAAAATCGTTTAAAAGTTATAGATGAGAAATTTAATGATTGGCAAGGACTAAGATCTAAAGCTAAGCAAGCTAAAAACAATGCTTTATCAACTTTACACGATAGGCTTTTAGAATTTGAACAAAATGCCACTAAAAATGGCATAAATGTCCATTGGGCGAGTTCTGATGAGGATGCCTGTGAGATTATATATGAATTAATGGTAGAAAAAAACATCGGTAAAATTCTAAAAGGTAAATCTATGGCTAGTGAGGAAATAGGTTTAAACCACTACCTAGAATCCAAAGGCTTAAAAGCCATAGAAACAGATTTAGGCGAACTTATATTGCAGTTAAATGATGAAACTCCCGTGCATATTGTAGTTCCAGCGGTACATAAGAACCGCTATGAAATTGGTAAAATTTTTCAAGAAAAATTAGGCTCTAATTTAGAAAGTGAGCCAGAAAAGCTAAATTCTATTGCAAGAAAGCATTTAAGAGATGAATTTGAAGGACTTAAAATGGGGCTTAGCGGAGTAAATTTTGCTATGTCTAAAGAAGGCGCTTTTTGGCTTATAGAAAATGAGGGAAATGGTAGGATGTGCACCACAGCAAGTGATATACATGTAGCACTTTGTGGTATAGAAAAAGTTATGGAAAGCTTTGAAGATGCTGCCACTATGGTGTCTTTACTTACTCCATCAGCTACGGGTCAATTTATACCAACTTATAACAATATCATTACAGGACCTAGAAAAAATGGAGATTTAGATGGCCCAAAAGAAGTGCATATTATTCTTTTTGATCATAATAGAAGCAAAATGCTAAATGATGAAGATTATTATGAAGCTTTGCGTTGTATAAGATGTGGGGCTTGTATGAATTTTTGTCCTGTGTATGATAAAATAGGCGGCCATACTTATCAAAGTGTATATCCAGGGCCGATTGGAGAAGTCATAAGTCCTAATCTTTTTGGTATGCAAGAAAATGGTGATATTCTTACTTTTTGCTCGCTTTGTGGAAGATGTTCTGAAGTTTGTCCGGTAAGAATTCCTCTTGCGGATTTAATACGCAAATTAAGAGCAGCAAAAGTAGGTCAAGGAAGTTTTGATAATATCGCTCCAAATACTGCTGAAGCTATGGCATTTAAGATTTTTGAAAAAGTAGCTACAACTCCTATTATTTGGAAAAATACTTTAGCAAATTTACATAATTTTAATTGGCTTTTGCAAAAAGGAAAAAATTCTTTACCAGTAGTTAAAAAATGGAGTGCTTATAAGGAATTTCCACAAATAAAACTTGATCTTTATAAAGAACTTGAAAATATGCAAGGAGTAAAGTGTGAGTAGAATAAATGAAATTTCTTCACAAAGCAAAAAAGCTATTTTGGATAAGATTAAAAATACACATTTATCTTTTGAAAAAATTCCGACTATGGATCCTATAGAGCATATCAAAACAAGTGATGATATGTATAGTGAGTTAAAAGAAAAAATGAGTGCAAATAAATACATAGTAGAAGAAAGCTCGTTAGAAAAATTAGAAGAAAAAGTCAATCAAATTGTTAAAAGTTATGGCTATAAAAGTCTTATTTATCCTGATAATTTAAATTTAGATATAAATAAAATTG
The DNA here is from genome assembly GCF_025772845.1 of Campylobacter sp. CNRCH_2014_2849. Taxonomy (NCBI): domain Bacteria; kingdom Pseudomonadati; phylum Campylobacterota; class Epsilonproteobacteria; order Campylobacterales; family Campylobacteraceae; genus Campylobacter; species Campylobacter sp. CNRCH_2014_2849. The sequence goes on from NZ_JAKMSW010000005.1 coordinate 13,626, forward strand.
AAGCCGAAAAAAAGACTTGTTTTAATCAAGAGATTGAAAAAATACGAAAAGAAGTTTTTCATAGTGATTTTTCTATCATCCAAGCAAGAGTTGGAGTAAGCTCACATGGAGTTGCTTTAGTTTTGTCTGATAAAACTCAACCAAGAATGCTTTCTTTGGCTCCTATGCTTTGTATTGTCTTATTAAAAAAAGAAAATATTGTAAAAAGCATTAGCCAAGCATTGAATTTAGTAAAAGAAGAAAATGAAATTTTACCTAGCAATATTTTGTTTATAGCAGGGCCATCAAGAACTGCAGATATTGAACTTATCACTGTTTTTGGAGTTCATGGATCTCAAAAGGTTCATATTATACTTTATTGATTTATTTAGAATTTGCACTTAGTGTAAATTCTAAAATCACCTTCAAATCAAAAATTAACTTCTTGGTTTTTAAAACATTAATTAAATTATATTTTTATCAACCTTTGCTATTTTATTGATTTTAGTTATATTTAAGATATTTTTTGACATAGTAAAAAAGGTATTAACTTAAATTTTAAAACTATAAAAAGGAAAATCATGTTAAAAACAAGTTTTAAAAAGGCAGTATTTTTACCAAGTATTAGTATTATAGTTGTTTTAAGCCTTAGTTGTATTTTCTTGCCTAAACTTACAAATGATTTTATCAATCATATAAAAAGTGGAATTTTTGCAAATTTTTCATGGTTTTATATATTAAGCGTGAGTTTTTTTGTGTGTTTTATGCTTGCACTTGCACTTTCAAAATTTGGCGATATTAAACTCGGCGATGATGATGAAAAACCTCATTTTAAATTTACTTCTTGGCTTGCTATGCTTTTTGCTACGGGTATGGGTGTGGGGCTTATGTATTTTGGTGTGGCTGAACCTCTCATACATAAAAAAGCCTTGCAAACAAGCGATGAAGAAGCTATGCTACATACTATCTTTCACTGGGGAATTCACCCATGGGCTATTTATGGGGTGTGTGCTTTGGCTATGGCGTATTTTGGTTTTAGATATAAAATGCCTCTTAGTTTGCGTAGTGCTTTTTACCCTTTGCTTAAAGATAAAATTTATGGTTTTTGGGGAAATTTAGTTGATATGCTTGCTTTAATTGTCACGGTTTTTGGCATTAGTACCACACTTGGTTATAGTGCATCTCAACTAAATGCGGGCTTTTCAAATTTGGGTATTTTAAACGGACAAAGCTTTTTAGAACAAAGCGTGATTATAATCATCATTATTTCTTTAGCCACACTCTCATCGATTAGTGGCTTAACAAAGGGTTTAAAAATTTTAAGTGAAGCAAATTTAGTTTTTGCAGTGTGTTTAATGCTTTTTGTGCTTTTTTCAACAAATACCATCCAAATTCTTTCACAATTTAGCTCTAATATTGGAAATTATTTGCAAAATTTAATTTCTTTGAGCTTTAAGACTTATTATTATGAAAAAGAACATATAGAATGGTTTAATAATTGGACTATTTATTATTGGGCTTGGTGGCTTAGTTGGGCGCCTTTTGTGGGCTTTTTCATTGCTAAGATTTCTCGTGGTAGAACGATAAGGGAATTTATTTTTGGCGTGCTTGTAGTGCCTACTAGTTTTAATATACTTTGGTTTAGCATTTTTGGCAATAGTGCTTTAAATTTCAATGATATTTTAAGTCCTTTTACTTCAGCACCTGAAAGTTTGCTTTTTTATTTTTTACAAAATTTTTCTTTTTCTTATTTTAGTTCTTTGCTTGCGCTTTTAGTTTTAGCTTTGTTTTTCATCACTTCAGCAGATAGTGGGATATTTGTGTTAAATTCTTTAAGTAGTGGTGGTGCTCATGAGCCATACAAATGGCAAAATATCCTTTGGGGTTTTGTGCTTGCGCTTTTAGCTACTTCTTTACTGTATTCAGGCGGCTTGGGGGCGATTTTAAGTATCACTATGATAGTGGCTTTACCTTTTGCATTTTTGCTTTGTTTGATGTGTTTTTCATTGCTTAAAGGCTTAATTGTAGATGTGAATTATTCTTTAACTAAGCTTAGTCAAAGTAGTGTGTATTTTACAGGAGAATTTTGGCAAGAAAGACTTGCTAGAATTTTAAAACAAAGCAAAGAACAAGACATACAAAATTTCTTAAATACCAAAGTTAAAAATGCTATGGAATCACTCAGCCAAAGTCTAAAAAACTACGGCTTGAAAACACAGATCGTTCAAGAAAAATCAAGTATAAGTTTGATTATAAAAAAAGAATTTGCAAAAGATTTTATCTATGGAGTGCAAGTAGTAAAAAAACAAGCAAGCCAAAGCATAATCGATGATAAATTTATGCCAACTTATTCTAAAGAATTTATCTTTGAGCCACAAACTTTCTTTGCTGATTCGCGTAATGGTTATAATATAGAGTATTTAAACGAGCAAGAAATCATCGTAGATATACTAAAGCAGTATGAGAGGTATTTGCAACTTTTATTTGATGATAAAAATGAAATTTTTACCAAAGCTTATGATTAAAAAGCGTTATAATTACACTTTATTCTTATAAGAAAGGCCTTTTATGTTGAGATTTTTTTTAATGTTTTTTTGTGCTTTAAATCTTTTTGCTATTACGCCAAAAGATACGATCGTTATAGCAGTGGAAAATGAGCCAGAGCGTATAAATCCGCTTTTTAGTGAAGATCATGATGTGGCAATTGCTCTTGTGTTTTCAGGACTTACACGCTTTGATGAAAATATGAGCTTAGCGCCTGATCTTGCTAGATCTTGGAAAGTTAGTAAAGATGGGCTTGTTTATGAATTTACTTTAAGAGATGATATATTGTGGCATGATGGGACTAAATTTAGTGCCAAAGATGTGGAATTTAGTATAAATGCTTTAAAAGATGAGAAGTTAAATTCACCCTCAAAGGTAAATTTTGACGCAGTTAAAGAAGTAAAAATCATTGATGATTATCATTTGATTATCACACTTTCAAAGCCTTTTCCTGCATTTTTAGACGCTTTGAGTGTGGGAATTTTACCAAAACATTTACTTGAAAAAGAAAATTTAAATACTACTAAATTTAATCAAATGCCTATAGGAACAGGACCATATAAGCTAAAACAATGGAAAAAAGGTCAATACATGATCTTAGAAGCAAATGAAAATTATCATTTAGCTAAGGTAAAAACACCAAAACTCATACTAAAACATATTAAAGATCCAAGTATTAGTGCTATTGAGCTTAAAAATGGTTCTATTGATGTAGCTTTAGTTGATTTTGCTCTAGCTTCAAATTTTGCAAATGATAAAAACTTTAAAATGCTTATAGAACCTTCAGCTGATTATCGTGCTTTGATGTTTAATTTTAATCATGAGTTTTTAAAAGATCAAAATGTGCGTTTAGCACTAAATTATGCTATCGATAAAAAAGCTATTGTGGATTCTCTTTTGCATTCTTTTGGAAAAGTAGCAAATCATCCTTTGGAAAAATCATGGGCAAATCCTAAAGAATTTGCAACTTATACTTATGATGTAAAAAAAGCAAATGAGCTTTTAGCAAAAGCAGGCTTTGTGAAAAACAAAAATGGAATTTTAGAAAAAAATGGCAAAGAATTTAGCTTTGAAATGTATGCTATGAGTGAAGATCCACTAAGAATAGCTTTGGTAAATATCTTACAAAGTGAGTTTTTAAAGCTTGGCATTAAGGCAAAGGCAGTTGCTAAGCCGAGTGGAAGTTTTGACTATACTAAGATTGACAGCTTTTTGGTAGGTTGGGGTAGTCCTTATGATCCTGATTTTCATACTTTTAGAGTTTTTGAAAGCTCTCAAGATAGTGCTTTAAACTCTAGTGGATGGAATTTTGGTCATTATCAAAATGCTAAAGTTGATGAAGCTCTGATAAAAGCGAGAAATTCGCTTGATGTAAATGAAAGAAAAAAATACTATAAAGAATTTATTGACGCTTTATATAAAGATCCTGCATTTTTATTTATAGCTTATATTGATTATCCTTTAGTTTTTGCTAAAAATATCCAAGGTATAAAACCTCATATTTTAGGTCATCATGGGGTAGGTTTTACTTGGAATGCTTATGAGTGGAGCAAAAATTAGTGTTAAAACTCATTTTTAAACGCCTTTTATGGGCGTTTTTTTTGATGATTTTTGCAAGTTTTTTATGTTTTGTGATGATTTATCATGCTAAAGGAAGTGTGGTTTTTGCTAGTGTGCCTCAAGGAACTAGCCTTAAAATAAAAGAAGAAATTGAGCATAATTTAAATTTAGACAAGCCTTTATTAGAGCAGTATGAAAATTGGCTTTTTAATGCCATGAAAGGCGACTTTTCCTACTCTTTAATCAGCGGAGAAAAGGTTAATGAAATTTTAAAAGAAAAACTTCCCTATACCATCATACTAGGAAGTTTGGCTTTTTTTATACTTTTTGTGTTGTCTTTGGTTTTGGCACTTTTTTGCGTTCTTTATAAAGATAGTTTTTTGGATAAAATTATTACCTTTTCAACGATGAGTTTTTTTGCATTGCCTACTTTTTCTTTATCGCTAATGCTTATTTTAGTTTTTGCTGTATTTTTTAAGCTTTTTCCAAGTTCGGCTATTGCTGATATTGGCTTTGAAGATGATGTATTTAATCGTTTGTGGCATTTGTTTTTACCAGTATGTGCTTTAGTGCTTTCACATTTAGCTGTTTTTGTGCGTTTTATAAGGACAAGTTTGATTGATAGTTTAAATCAGGGCTTTATAGAAAGTGCTTTTGCAAGAGGGCTTAGTAAAAAAAGAATTTATTTGCATTTTGTATTAAAAGATGCTTTTGCTTCTATACTCGCGTATTTTGGTGCTTCCTTTGTGAGTTTTTTAATGGGAACTTATATAGTAGAAAGTGTGTTTTCTTATGAGGGTGTTGGAAATTTAGTGATTAAAAGTATATTGTTTAAAGACTATCCTGTGGTGTTAGCTGTGGTAATTTTTAGCATTTTAGTGGTAGTGCTTGTAAATTTGATCGTAGAGATAATTTGCAAGATGATTAATCCAAGGTTTGCTAATGCGTAAGTTTTATGTGATGATGATTTTACTAAGTTTTATTTTAGCGCTTTTTGTACCTTTAATAAGTTCTTATGATCCTAATTTAGTGGATTTAAGCAAGGCTAAAATAGCCCCAAATTTAAGTCATATTTTTGGCACAGATTTACTTGGTAGAGATATTTTTACGCGTATTTTATATGCCTTGCGTGTTTCTTTATTTGTAGGGGTAATGGCAGCATTTTTTAGCGTGCTTTTTGCTTGTGCTTATGTGTTTTTAACAAGATTTTTTGCTTATGCCTTTTTTGCTAGAGTGCTTGATATGCTTTTGGCTTTACCTTCTTTACTTGTGATTATGTTTTTTCAAAGTTTTTTGGCGGGATCTTTGTGGAGTATGATTTTTATCATCGCTTTGGGGCATTTTGCTTTTGTGGCAAAAGTACTTGATACTCAGCTTAATAAATTTCAAAAACTTGAGTTTTATCAAAATGCTATCATTCTAGGCTCTAGTAAGATGAAAGCTTTATTTAGTGAGCTTTTACCTGCTTGTTGGAATTTGCTTTTTGTGCTTTTTGTTTTAAATATCGCCCATGCTATTACAAGTGAAGCTACTTTAAGCTTTTTTGGCTTGGGTGTAGAGCTTTGGACTCCAAGTTTAGGAAATATGTTAAATGAAGCAAGTAAGGCTGTGTTTTTAGGATTTTGGTGGATGATAGTTTTTCCAGTAGCCTTTATACTTATGCTTATCCTACCTTTGCTTGCTTTGGGTAATGACTTACAAGAAGAGATTAAAGCATGATAGAAATTGCAAATTTAAATCTTAGCTTTAAAGATAAGATCTTATTAAAAGATATAAATCTTAATTTAGAAGATGGTAAAGCTTTGGCTATCATGGGTAAAAGTGGAGCGGGAAAAAGCTTGCTTTTAAAAAGCATGATTAAGCTTTTTGATAAACACTATAAGCTTAATGCACAAAAATTTAGGATAGATCAAAAAGATATTTTAATTTTAAAAGAAAAAGAGCTAAATATTTTAAGAACTAAGGTAAATTTACTTTTTCAAGATGTTTATGGGAGCTTTTACCCTCTTGTTGATATAGGGAGTTATTTTAATATAGTTTTAAAAACTCATACTAATTTAAGCACAAAAGAGATTAAAGAAAAGGCCTTTTATTATTTTGAGTGTTTAGGGCTTAAAAATCATGATCTTTTATGGCATTCTTTTATATATCAGTTAAGTGGTGGTATGGCAAGACGCATTCAAATAGCTCTAGCTTTACTAAGCGAGGCTAAGTATTTATTGTGTGATGAGATTACAAGCTCACTTGATAGAGCTAATGAAGAAAAAATCATCGCTATTTTAAAAGAGCTAAAAACACAATTTAAAAATCTCATTTTCATTACTCATGATATAAATTTAGCTAAAGAGCTTTGTGATGAGGTGGCTATCATAGAAGATAAAACTTTGATTTATCAAATGCCTGTGAAAGAGTTTTTAAGCAATCCAAAAGGTGTTTTTGCTAAAGAATTGTTAAATTATTTTGAGAATGAGAATGTTTTTAGAAGTTAAAAATTTAAGCAAATCTTATAAATTTAAAAAACATTGGTATTTAAAGGAAGAGGAAATTTTTGTTTTTAAAGATGTGAGTTTTTCTCTAAATCAAAATGAAAATTTATTGCTTTGTGGGGAAAGTGGTAGTGGTAAAAGCACTTTAGCTAAAATTCTTTGTATGCTTGAACGCGCAAATACTGGAGAGATTTTGTTTGAAAATGAAAATATATTAAAATTAGATTTTAACGCTCAAAGAAAATTACGCCAAAAAATTCAATATATTTTCCAAGATCAAAAGTTAGCTTTAAATCCTTACAAAAGTGCCAAAAGACTTTTGATTGATGTGTATGAAAATTTTAAACTTAAGCCCGATTTTGGAGAGCTTTTTAAACTTTTTGATGCTTTTGAGCTTGAAAAAGATATTTTAAATTTAAAACCTTCTAAATTAAGTGGCGGTCAAAGCCAAAGATTAGGTTTGATTAGAGCTTTGCTTTTAAAACCAAAATTGCTTATTTTAGATGAAATCACAGCAGCACTTGATATACCAACTGCTTGTAAAATTCTAAATTATTTATATGCTTTTCAAAAAAAATACGATATTACTTATATTTTTATTTCTCATCAGGAAAAAATCTTACAAGACATTTGTCATAAAAAAATGTATTTATAATAAAGATAAAAACTGTTTCATTTTGAAATACATAAAAATTTATTTTTTTGATAATAAGTTTTTATATAGCTAAATTGAAGTAAAATAAATTTAATTATGCTTAAATAAAAGGTTTATTATGACGCACGCAACTATAGAGCATCAATACTTTGGCATCTTTGCAATGCTTGTTATTGCAAGTGTTATATTTTTTACTTTGGTGTATATTTCTTCTAAAATAGGTTCTAAGCTAGCCTCTCATAATAGAAAAAAACTTGGACTAGGAATTTATGAGTGTGGGCCTATGGCTTCTAAACAAGCAAATAAAATCAATTCTCAATTTTTTGTTTTTGCTTTGATTTTTATTTTGCTTGATATTGAAGTGGTGTTTTTATTTCCTTGGGCGGTGATTTTTAAAGATTTAACCGCAGAACTTTCAAAATATGGCTTATCTTTATTTGCCTTGGTGGAAGTGTTTGTTTTTATTTTATTACTTGCAGTAGGCTTTTTATATGCTTATAAAAAAGGAGCATTTGCATGGCAGAGTATCAAAAAATGAGTAATGCGCCAGTTGTTTTAACTACGGTTGATAAGTTAGTGCAATGGGGTAGAAGTAATTCTTTATGGGCACTATCTTATGGACTTGCCTGTTGTGCTATTGAAATGATGGCAGCAGGTGGTGCAAGATATGATTTTGATAGATTTGGAACAATTTTTAGAGCAAGTCCAAGACAATCTGAAGTAATGATTATAGCGGGTACTTTAAGTAAAAAACATGCTGAATTTACAAGAAGACTTTATGATCAAATGCCTGATCCTAAATGGGTTATTTCTATGGGTTCTTGTGCAAATACCGGCGGTATGTTTAATACCTATTCTACTGTCCAAGGAGTGGATAGGATTATTCCTGTTGATATTTATGTGCCAGGCTGTGCCCCGCGTCCTGAAACTTTTCAATTTGCTTTGATGATTTTGCAAAAAAGAATTCGTAAAGAAAAAGCAAGCAGAAAAATAGCTCCAAAAAGGCTTATATGATGAGAAAATATAGCGATAAGAAAAATGCTCAGCTAAAAAATTATTATGAGGATAGATTTTACCATGCACCTGCAACTAAAAAACTAAGCACAGAGGGTAGTGTTTTTGAGAATGATCATCAAATTTTAAGTCAAGAATTTGAGTTAAAAAATTCTTTTATAGAGCTTGATTTTTGGGTGATTGAGATAAACAAAGATGATAATGTTGCTATTCTTGATAAGCTTAAGAATTTAGGTTATAGCTGTTTTACTGACGCAAGTGCGATTGATTTTGTCGCTCAAAAACAGGGTTTTGAAGTATATTATCAGCTTTTAAATATGGAGAAAAATTTAAGAGTGAGAATAAAAACTTTCGTTGGTTTAAAAGAAAGGCTTCAAAGTGTTATGAGCGTTTTTAAAGGTGCTAATTGGTGTGAGAGAGAAATATATGATATGTTTGGAATTTTCATCATCAATCATCCAAATTTAAAAAGACTTTTAATGCCTGATGATTGGTATGGACATCCTTTTTTAAAAAGCTATCCTTTGCATGGTGATGAATTTGCTAAGTGGTATGAGATAGATAAAATTTTTGGAAAAGAATACCGCGAGGTTGTAGGTGAAGAAAATAGAGATCCAGGTTTTGTAGATGAAAAAGACACGCTAAACTTTAGTAGAATTTATCATGAGGTTGGTAAAGGCGAAGCTCCAAGAGAGGATAAATACCTACAAGAATATCAAGAAGAAGGTGGCGTGCCTTTTGTGAAAAAAGCCAAAAGAACGCAAGTAAAAATTTTAGATAAGAGAAGATAAAATGCAAATTTCTACTAAATTAAAACCTTATTATGAAAATATAAGCTTTGAGCGTGAAGATGGCACCATGATAGTAAATCTTGGCCCTCAACATCCAAGTGCTCATGGAAATTTACGCCTTATTTTAGAGCTTGATGGAGAAGAAATCACCAAGGCTGCTCCTTGTATAGGTTATATGCATCGTGGTATGGAAAAAATGGCTGAAAATATGATCTATCAAGAGTTTATCCCAACTACTGATAGAATGGATTATATCGCAGCTAGTGCAAATAATTATGCCTATGTAGCTGCTGTGGAAAAACTTTGTGGTTTAGAAATTCCACGCAGAGCAAGTGTGATAAGGATGATTTTACTTGAGTTAAACCGTATTGCTTCGCATTTGTTATGGCTTGCTACACATGCGCTTGATATTGGTGCGATGACAGTATTTTTATACTGCTTTAGAGAGCGTGAGTATGTGCTTGATCTAATAGAAAAATATTGCGGGGCAAGACTTACGCATTCATCTATGAGAATAGGCGGGGTAATGCTTGATTTACCTGAAGGTTTTTTAGATGAACTTTTGGTATTTTGTAATAAATTTCCAAATGATATAAAAGATTATGAAGCTTTGCTTGATGATAATAGAATTTGGCGTGCAAGAACTGAAAATGTAGGAGTTGTAAGCAAAGAACAAGCGCTAAGTTGGGGTTGTAGTGGGGTTATGCTAAGAGGAAGTGGTATTGCTTATGATGTTAGAAAAGAAGAGCCTTATTTGCTTTATGATGAGGTAGATTTTGGCGTGCCTGTGGCCAAAATGGGTGATTCTTATGCAAGATATAAGGTTTATATGCAAGAATTTAGAGAAAGTTTAAAAATTTTAGTTCAATGTGCTAAGCTTTATCAAGATACTCCGCCTGAAATTTTATGCAATCATCCTGAATATGTAAGCGCTTCAAAAGAGCAAATCATGACGCAAAATTATTCTCTTATGCAACATTTTGTCCTAGTAACCCAAGGTTTAAAACCACCAAAAGGAGAGGTGTATGTGCCAACTGAAAGTCCAAAAGGCGAACTTGGATTTTTTATCCACTCAGATGGTAGCGGTAGGCCATATAGATTAAGAGCTAGAACTCCAAGCTTTTTTCATTGTGCATTTTTAGAAGAAATGCTTGTTGGATCATATTTGGCTGATGCAGTGGCAATTTTAGGAAGTATTAATATAGTTTTAGGCGAGATAGACCGATGAGACGCGTGGATTTAAGAAAAAGTCAAGATTTGTTTAAGGATTTAGAGCAAATCATTCAAAATGCTTATATGGGTGAAGTTTTAGTAGTTTTATTTGAAATAGGAGATTTTTCTAGTGTAGAAAAAAGTTTTGCTTTCATAAAAGAGCAAAATTGTGAACTTTTAAATTCTTTAAAATTTAATCAAGTAGATTGGACTATAGTTTTTAAAAAGGTAGGACAATGAAATTAGCAAAATATCAAGAAGGTTTAAATGCTTTGTGTTTTGTGGATTTGCTTTCTTTAAAAAATTCTTCACTTTGCGCTAAGCTTAACAAAAGTAAAAATTATAATATTTCTTGTTTAGAGGATAAAAATTTAAAAGCAAACTTTTATAAATGTGAGATTGCAAGTGCGCCTTTCGTGCTTGCTTTGCTTTGTAAGATGAGCTTGGAGACTGAATTTAACGAATTTGATGAGGGGTATTTAAGTGCTGAATCTTGCTTTGGTGAAGAAGAAGCTTTAGAGATTTTAGAGTTTTTAAAAGAAGCAAAATGTATTATTTTTGATGAAAATTTATATCAACATAAAGATTTTGAAAATATTAAGTATTTTTTAGAAAAACTTTGTCATAAATTTAATCTTTTGCTAATTTGCTCTAATGAAAATGAAGAAAATTTATCAATACAAAATTCTTTTAGTGAGCTTTTAGAACTTGATAATTTTGATGGAACTATTATCATGCAAGCACCTTTGGGAGACAAAAATTTGCATTGCTCTTCTTCTTTTGCTTTAATTGCTAAGGTTAAGGATGGGGATAAAATTAATTTAAAAATAAACACTCAAGAATTTACAACTATAGTAAAAATCAATCATGATTTGAAAGGCACGGTGGCTTTGTTTGATTATGAAAGCGCTGATTTTGCTTTTTCAAAAGCTCAAGTTAAGGTTATAAAATGAAAGTTATCATTAATGGTATAGAATGTGAGGCAAATGAGGGTGAGTATATCTTAAATGTCGCAAGAAAAAATGATATTTTCATTCCTGCAATTTGTTATTTAAATGGTTGTTCTCCAACACTTGCTTGTCGTATGTGTATGGTAGAAGCTGATGGTAAAAAGGTTTATTCTTGCAATACTAAAGTTAAAGAAGGTATGGTAGTAGAGAGTGATTTATCAAATTTATGGGATGAGCGTAATGCTATCATGCAAGCATATTGCATCAACCACCCTTTACAATGTGGGGTATGTGATAAATCCGGTGAGTGTGAGCTTCAAAACTTTACACACAAAGCAAGAGTAAATGTGCAAAATTATTGGATTAAAGATACCCATAAAGAGCATAAAAAATGGGGCGAGATTAATTATGATCCAGCTTTATGTATCGTGTGTGAAAGATGTATCACAGTTTGCAAAGATAAAATAGGAGAAAGTGCTTTAAAAACTACTCCAAGAGGGGCAAGCGCGCCCGATGCAAGCTTTAAAGAAAGTATGAGTAAAGATGCGTTAGCTATTTGGACTAAATTTCAAAAGAGTTTAATTGCGCCAAGTGGTGGCGATATACTTGATTGTTCTTTTTGTGGAGAATGTACAAGTGTATGTCCAACGGGAGCTTTGGTGGGTTCGGCTTTTCAATATACATCTAATGCTTGGGAGTTAAAGAAAATTCCAGCTAGTAATCCACATTCAAGTGATTGTGAGTTGATGTATTATGATATTAAACAAACTAGTATTAATAATCAAAAAGAAAAAATTTATAGAGTGAGCAATGATTTTGCTTTTGCTACGCTAAATAAAGCCGCAAGATATGGTTTTAATACCCAAAATGAAGTTCAAGGTAAAGATGAAAAAGCCTTTGAAAAATTAGTAAATATGATAAAAAATAATGAAATAAAAAATATTTTATTTAATAGTTTTATTACTAATGAAGAAGCTTTAATCTTGCAAAATTTAAGTAAAAAATTTAATCTTAATCTTATAAATCATGAAGCTAAAAAATTCCAAGATTTCCTAGCTTGTTTTTATCAAAATGCAAATGCAATGTATAATGCAAATACAGACGATATCACTCAAAGTGATTTTTTAATCATCGTAGGTTCATTTTTACGCTATGATGCGCCAACGCTAGGATATAAAGTTAATAACGCTTTGGTAATGAATAAAGGTGCAGGGCTATATTTTCACCCTATAAAAGATAAAGGTGTGGATAAATATTCTAAAAATTTCTTGCAGATTAATCATGATATTAAAGATAATGAAAGTATTTTATTATTTATCTTGCAAAAATTTGCCAAAGAGCTTCCGCAGGATTTTAAAAACACATTAGAAAATGCGTATTATCAAGATACAAAAGAAATAGAAGAAACTATCAATGAAGAAGTTACTGAAAAGATAGAAAAGCAAAATGAAAACGGCGAAACTATTATAGAAGAAGTTAAAAAACTTGTGCCTAAAAAAATTAAAAAAAGCATAGAGGTGCAAAGATCAAATTATGCGAAAAATTTTGGCATAGATGAGGATATTTTAGAAACTTTACTCGCAAAAAAGCAAAAATTTACACTTATTATAGGAAGTGATTTTTACTATGATGAGCAAAGCGTCAAGCTAGCAAAACTTTGTGCTTTGGTGCAAAAATATACTGATTTTAAAGTCTTTTTAAATCCAACTTGCACTAATACCTTAGGTGTGAGTTTAATTTGTGATTTAAGTCAAGATTTTCAAGCAGGAAAAACATTAGGTTATAACGAAAAAGGCGATTTTACTTTTTCTTATGATGGGCATTTTGATCTTGCAAGTTCTAGTTTAAATCAACAAGAAGGTAGCTTTGTAAATTATGATAAAAGATTAGTTCCTACAAATGCGGCTTTAGAATTTAAAGGTTATTTTTTAAATGATTTGGCAAATGCCTTAGGTTTTGATGAAGAATTTACAATCAACTATACTAAATTTTTACCACAAAATAAAGGCTTTAGGGTAATTGACTTTGATGAGTTAGAAAATCATTATGATAATGGTGGGGTAAATCATAGAGGTTATGAGCTCGATTTTTCCCATTTTGAGTTTGAAAAAACATTAAGTGTTCAAGAAGTTAAAGAGCAAAATGAAGGAAATTTAACTTTATATCATGCAAATAGCATTCATCAGTTTTCAAAGCTTAGTAATAGAGCTTTTAATGAGGTTGGAGCTTTATTTTTATCGTCTGATTTAATGCAAAAATTTGATTTAAACCAAGATGATAGTGTTATTTTAAAAAATGAAAAAACTCAAATTGCTATAAGTGTAAAATGTGATGAATCTTTAGAAAATGGTGCGTATTTAGGGGATTATGATAGTAAGATTGATTATAAATCTTTATTTGATAATACTCGATATGTAAAAGTTTGGCTTGAAAAAGCAGGAGCTAAAATATGAGTGATATTACTTTTTTTATTGTAGAAACAATTATAAAATGTGTGCTTGTTATAGCTATTTTTGCTACTTTAGCAGGCTTGGCAACTTATCTTGAAAGAAAGGCTTTGGCTTTATTTCATCGTCGTTTAGGGCCTGATATGGTAGGTCCTTTTGGATTGCTTCAAGTAGTTGCTGATATGATTAAACTTTTTACTAAAGAGGATATAGTGCCAACTTATGCTCAAAAAGTGGTATTTTTAATTGCTCCATTGATTGCAGCAATTTGTGCTTTTGTAGCAATTGCAGCTATACCTATTTTTCCTGAATTTACTTTATTTGGTAGAGTGATTCGTCCTATTATCGCTGATATTAATGTAGCCTTGCTTTTTGTTGTAGGTATGGGTGGAGTTAGTTTTTATGCGATTTTTTTAGGAGGTTTAGCAAGTAATAATAAATGGTCGCTGCTAGGCGGGGCAAGAGGGCTTGTTTCTATTATCTCTTATGAGAGCGTTGCAGGGCTTTCTTTGGTGTGTGTTGTAATGCTTGTTGGATCTTTGTCTTTAGTAGATATTAATAACTATCAAAGTGATGGCATACTTTCTTGGCTTATTTTTAAACAACCTTTAGCTTTTATTTTATTTGTGATAGCTATTTTTATAGAAACTAATAGAACTCCACTTTGTTTAAGTGAAAACGAAACTGAACTTGTTTCAGGTTATGGCACTGAATATAGCGGACTTAGATGGGGTATGTTTTTTATCGGAGAATATACAGCCATGATTACCGGAGCGATTATGATATCGCTTTTATTTTTGGGTGGATTTAATGATTTTTGGATTATACCAGGGGCTATTATGATGCTTTTGAAAGTGTCTTTTGTGTTCTTTTGGTATTTTTGGGCTAGAGGTGCTTTTCCGCAACTGCGTCCTGATCAAGTAATGAGAATGTGTTATTTGATTTTAATACCTTTAGCGGTTTTAAATTTATTAATTAGTGCTTTAGTACTTGTGATATAGGAAAAAACAATGAAAAAAGGTTATTTTAAAGTAGATTTTGAGCGTAAAAATCCTCAAAATACTTATGAAAAATTCATACAAGTAATCAAGCGTTCTTTAAATACAGAGCTTTTTGTAGGTTTATTTGTCGTATTAAGAGAAATGTTTAAAAAAAACAATAGCGCAACGATTAAATATCCTATGGAAAAAGTTGCTTTAGATGATAGATATCGTGCAGTTCATCGTTTGATGCGTTTTATTGAAAGTGAAAATGAATGTTGTATTGGTTGTGGCTTGTGTGAAAAAATTTGCATTAGTAATTGTATAAGAATGGAAACGAGTTTAAGCGAAGATGGACGCAAAAAGGTCGAAAATTATAGTATTAATTTAGGGCGTTGTATTTATTGTGGATTTTGCGCTGATGTTTGTCCTGAACTTGCCATTGTGCATGGTAAAGAATATGAAAATGCCGCAGAGCAAAGATCTTATTTTGGTCAAAAGGAAGATTTTTTAACTCCTATCGATGAGCTTAAAAATCAAGTGGTGTTTGAAGGAAGTGGTAGTTTAAGAAAAGATGCTGATGATTTAGTAAAGAAAACTCCAAATTATTATGAGACAGATTTGCAAAGACAGCAAGATGCTCCAAAGGAAGAAAATGTTTGAAATGATAGCTTTTTGTTTATTAAGTGTTTTGGTGTTGGGATTTTTTTTAATTAGTGTTTTAAGCACTAGCGTGCTTTATGCTATCAGTTCTTTGGCCGTGGCTATGGTTTTTTTAAGTGGATTTTATTTTTTACTTAATGCTGAATTTATTGGAGCAATTCAAATAATCGTTTATAGTGGAGCTATTTTAGGTCTTTATAGTTTTGCTATGATGTTTTTTGATGCTTCTATAAAAGTAAAAGAAAGTTTAAAAGGTAAAAGAATCTTCATTTTTGCCGTGATTTTTAGTGCTGTTTTATTAATTAGTATTATTATGGGATATGAGTTTGGTTTAAATGAAACTAGTGAAGTTTATAGTCTTGATTCTACTCAGCAAATAGGCTTTGCTCTATTTACAAAATATATGCTTGCTTTTGAATTTATGGCAATTTTACTTTTAATAGCTTTAATTTGTGCTATAGCACTTACTCAAAAAAATATAAAAAAGGACGAACAATGATGTTAGAAAAATACTACATTGTGGCTATTTTGATGTTTATCATTGGTCTAATAGGTATCATAAAACGCCAAAATTTAATTATGCTTTTTATTTCAAGTGAAATTTTATTAAATGCTGCTAATTTGGCTTTAGTTACAGCAGGAGCTTCTCATAAAGACATAGAAGGTCAAATTTTTGCTTTATTTGTAATGGGAGTTGCAGCTTGTGAAGTAGCTGTTGGGATAGCGCTTTGTGTTTTATGGTATAGAAAAACAGGAACATTAGAGCTTAGCTCTTTAGCTGAAAAAGGAGAGATAAAATGCAAAATTTAGCTTTAATTGCACTTTTTTCTCCTTTGGCTTCAGCTGTTATTTTAGGTATTTTTGCTTTTAGTGCTAAGAAAATTATTTTAGGTTATTTAGCTTCTTTATTTATAGCTTTTTCAGCTTTTGCTTCAATTGTTTTATTAAATAATGGAGTACATTTTAATTTTGAACTTGGTACTTGGATATCTTTAGTAGATGTTAGTTTTGGTTTTAAAATAGACTCTATTACTTTGATTATGATGAATGTGGTAAGTATAGTAGCGACTTTTGTGCATTTATATAGTATATTTTATATGGAGCATGATGAAGGGTTTAATCGCTATTTTAGCTATTTGGGACTTTTTGTTTTTTCTATGATGTTTTTGATTATGAGTGATAATTTCTTAGGACTTTTCATAGGTTGGGAAGGTGTTGGACTTTGCTCATGGCTTTTGATAGGTTTTTGGTATCATAATAAAAAATACACTTTTGCTGCTAATGAAGCATTTATCATGAATAGAATTGCAGATTTGGCTTTGCTTTTAGGAATTTTCTTAATTTATATAGAATTTAACTCTTTAAAATATGATGAATTTTTTACCCTTTTATCTTTAGGGCATGAAAATGATGTAATTTTGATTTTAATAGCACTTTTACTTTTTGTAGGTGCTATGGGTAAATCAGCACAATTTCCTTTCCATACTTGGCTTGCTGATGCTATGGCAGGACCTACGCCAGTTTCAGCTCTAATCCATGCTGCTACTATGGTTACTGCGGGAGTTTATTTGGTAATTCGCGCAGGGGAGCTTTATTTACAAGTTCCTGAAGTAGGGTATTTTATCGCTATACTTGGAGCTTTTGTAGCGCTTTTTGCTGCTTCTATGGCTATGGTAGCTAAAGATTTAAAAAGAATTATTGCATATTCGACGCTTTCTCAACTTGGGTATATGTTTGTAGCAGCAGGTCTTGGAGCTTATGCAATAGCTTTATTTCATCTTGCAACTCATGCATTTTTTAAATCTTTATTATTCTTAGGTGCGGGTAATGTTATGCATGCTATGAATGATAAGCTTGACATTAGTAAAATGGGTGGACTTTATAAAAGTATGCGTTTTAGTGCTATTTTAATGCTTATAGGTTCTTTAGCTTTAGCAGGAATTTATCCTTTTGCAGGATTTTTCTCTAAAGATTTAATTTTAGGATTTTCTTTTATAAGCCATCATCATGGAATTTTTTTAGTACTTTTAATAGCAGCTTTTATGACAGCTTTTTATAGCTTTAGACTTTTAATGCTTGTATTTTTTACTCCAAAAAGACATGAAGAACATCCCCATGAAGCTAGTAAAATAGCTTTGCTTGCGATGAGTCCTTTGGCTTTACTTGCTATTATAGCAGGATTTTTTGAGCATAGCTTTATGGATTTTGTAAGTAAAAATTTAGCTTTTATTGATGGTCAAAATTCTTTAGTTATGATACTTGCAAGTGTTTCTGCGGTACTTGGAGTGCTTTTAGCTATCATAGCTTATTGGAAAAATTGGTTTAAACCATCACTTTCTAAAACAAGTATTTACAAACTTTTGTTTAATGAATACTACATACCAAAATTTTATCATCAATTTATTGTTAGTAAGTATGCTTTATTTTGTGAATTTTTAAGAAAAGCTGATAAAGAAATTTTAGATGCTTTGGTAGATAGTATTGCATTTTTCCTTAAAACATTTGCTAGGGTTCTTAGTATGGGTAAGGATTATTCTTTGGCTTTAAGAATTGTAGTTTTGGCTTTTGTGTGTTTATTTTGTTTAGCTTTGGCGGTGTAATATGCTTGGTTTATTAATGTTATTTCCATTTTTTGCGGCTTTTATAGCTTTATTTTTACAAAAAGAAGATAGCAAGTCCTTTGCTGTTTTAGTTAGTTTTTTGATTTTAGTTTTTAATGTTTTTTTGTTATTTAACTACGATGGTAGCATGGCTTATGAATTTAGTTTAAATTCTTTGATGGTTAATTTTCACATAGGTGTAGATGCTATAGCGCTTTATTTAATATTACTTTGTTCTATTATGATTTTTTTATCTTTTATATGTTTGGATATTCAAGATAAAAGTGTTGTAATAAGTATATTTTTATTACAATTTTGCATTGTAGGACTTTTTGCTTCATTGGATGCTTTATTGTTTTATGTATTTTGGGAGTTTTCTCTTATACCGCTTATTTATTTAATAGGTAGATATTCAGATAATTATAAGGCAGGGATTAAATTTTTCATTTATGCATTTTGCGGTTCTATGCTTATGCTTTTAGCTATTATTTATGTGGGATTTTTGTATTAT
This sequence comes from Campylobacter sp. CNRCH_2014_2849, assembly GCF_025772845.1. Lineage (NCBI taxonomy): Bacteria > Pseudomonadati > Campylobacterota > Epsilonproteobacteria > Campylobacterales > Campylobacteraceae > Campylobacter > Campylobacter sp. CNRCH_2014_2849. Next base: position 32,018 of record NZ_JAKMSW010000005.1, read on the forward strand.
CAAAGTTTTGGATATTGGAGTTTTGATTTGTTAGCTTGGTATAAGAGTGAATTTTTTATACCTGAGAATGCACAAAATCTAATATTTGTAGGATTTTTTATTGCTTTTGCGATTAAAAGTCCTTTATTTCCTTTTCATACTTGGGCTCCAAAGGTTTATACCAAAAGTCCGACTTTAGTATCTGTAATGCTTGTAAGCTTTAAAATGGCACCTTTTGGGTTTTTAAGATTTATTTTGCCTTTAGCGCCTGATACTTTGAATCATTATTATTCTTTACTTGCTATTTTATGTATAGTTGGAATTTTATATGCAGCCTTAATTGCTTTTAAAGCCAAGGATTTAAAAGAATTAATTGCTTATAGCTCAATTTCGCATTTGGGTGTGGTAATTTTAGGTATCGTAACTTTTACTTATAATGGGGTTAGTGGTTCTGTATTTTATATGTTTGCACATGGTATAGTAACAGGTGGCTTATTTTTAGCCGCTTATATGCTTTACAAAAGATATCATACTTTTGATTTAGACTTTTATAAAAATTTAGCTAAAACAGCCCCATTATTTAGCTTTTTCTTTGCAGTATTGTTGTTTTCATCTATTTCATTGCCTTTGACTATTTCCTTTGTAGGTGAGTTTTTGATCTTGCAAGGTGTGGCAAGTGTAAATTTATGGTATGCATTATTTGCAGGCGGTGTAATCGTTTTAGGAGCTATTTATATGCTAAATATTTATAGAAATATGTTTTTTACTACTTGCGAAGAAGAAGTGTGCAGTAAATTTACGCTTAAAAAAGGTGAAATTTTTGTTTTAAGTATTTTAAGTGCATTAGTGATTTATTTAGGGGTAGCTCCAAGTGCTATGCTAGATCAAATTGCTTCTAATGTAAATAGTATTCTTGAAGTTATGCAAACAAGAAATATCGCCATAGAAAATCAAAAAATCATAGATAGTATAAGAGGTTTTTAATGAGTGGTTTTAGTTTAGAAAAATTAAATTTTGTATTATTATTTCCTGTGTTGTCATTGCTTTTTTGGGCTATTGTATTACTTTTATTGAGTGCATTTAAAAAACTTTCTAGAAATTTTTATATAGGAGCAAGTGTTATAGCTTTGCTTAGTACTTTGTGTTTTTTATTGCTTTATAATGGTTTTGTTTTAGATAATTCTCATGCTTTTTTTGGTTTATTTGTAAGCGATAATTATGCAATTTTTGCACAAATAATTATTTTGTTTTTTTCTATGCTTTATTTGCTTATAGACAAAGATGAACAAAGAGCAGAATTTTTTTCTTTATTTTTGTTTATGGTTGCTTCTTTAATATTAATGGTTTCAAGTACTAATTTGATTGTGATTTTCCTAGCTTTAGAAGGATCTTCTTTAGCTCTTTATACATTAATAGCATTAAGAGGAACTCATAATGCTATTAGTTCTAGCATAAAATATTTTGCCTTAGCTGCAGTAGGGGCTGGATTTTTTGTTTTTGCTTGTGCTTTTGTGTATTTAAAAACAAAGTCTTTGGATTTGGATAATTTATTGCATTCTGAATATATTTCAGATCCTATATTATTATGTGCTGGAGTGATGTTTTTGGTTATTGTTGGAGTAAAACTTTCTATCGCTCCTTTTCATTTTTGGCTAAAAGATGTATATTGTGGAGTTCATACAAATTTTATAGCTTTCATATCTATTGTTCCAAAAATTGCTATGATAATAGTAGTTTTAAGAATTTTTTCTGCTTTAGGCGGTGGAGTAAAATTTGAATACATAGTCGCATCGTTAGCAATTTTTTCTATGCTTGCTGTAAGCATAGTAGTTTTAATTCAAAAAGATGCAAAAAAAATGCTTGCATATAGCTCTATTACTCATTCTTCTTTTATATTGGCTGTTATTGTTTCTAGTATGAGTGTGAGTTCTCAAGGAGATGAAACTTCTTACCTGCTTTCAATTTTTGCTTTGTTCGTTTATTGGGTTTCTTTTGCTTTTGCAAACTATGGAATTTTTTTAATCTTAAGTTTATTTCAAAAAAGCTCATTTGAAAGTTTTTCTGGCTTATTTGATCAAAGACCCGTATTATCTATAATATTAGCTATGTTTATTTTATGTATAGCAGGAATTCCACCTTTTGGGATTTTTTGGGGTAAAATTTTAATTTTAGCTTCTATTTTAAATTCAGGCTATTATGTGCTTGTATTTGCTATAGCTTTAAGTTCCATGATTATGCTTTATGCTTATTTGAAAATTTTAATTTATATCTTTTTTAAAAAAAGTCAATCTATAAAGAGTATAAATTTAGATATTAGGCAAAAGATTATTTTAAGTTTATGTTTTATCGGAAGCTTATCATGTGCGTTTTTGCTTTTGTGAAATAATATTGCTATAATCACGCTCATGATAAGGATTTTATTTTTATTATTATTAAGCATAAATTATATATTTTCTTTTGAAGTTATTGTTAATAAAGGGGAAGAACAAAATCGTCCCTTTACACTTTTGCATTTAAAAGATAATAAAGATTTTACTTGCAAGAGTATTTTTGAATTTGAAAAAACTCATTTTGAGTGTAATGTTTTGGGCGTTAGTAATATGCAATTTCAAAATAAAGAATTTGATGATTTTACAATTTATTTTGAAAAACACCAAACTTTTTTGACAATTAAAATATATCCTAAAATTTTAGCTAAAATGTTTAATTATTCTCAAGATATTTTTAATGCTAAAGAAATTCAAAGTCAAAATGGAGATACTTCTAAACATTTTGTGTTTATTTTTACTAAGGATTTAAGGTATTATAAACCTAGCGATGGACTTGATTTTGATATTTATTTTGATGATGCATTAATGCCTTATATTGGAGCATTGGATTTAAATTCTAATCCTATGGAAACTTCAAAAAGTGCAGATTTTAATGCTTATTTTAATATCAAACAAGAATATGAAGCCAAAAAATACGATCAAGTTTTACGAGATGCTGTTAATGCTATTAAGCGTTATCAAGGTAGTGTATTTATGAATGAATTTGAGCTTTATAAATTAAGAGCGCAAAATAAGCTTTACACTTATGAGCTTGATAAAGATCAGCAAATTTTAGAGCAAATGCTAGATGATGCTAAAAGATGGGTGAGAACTTATATTAATGATAAAGATTATACGGAAGTAATGTATATCATGATGAGAGTTTATATGGGCTTATCTCAAAGATCTAATGTCGATTATATTATTGATACTTTAAGCACTGAGCACAAAGACGATAAATATACCATAATAGCTTTACTTGATTATGCAGATTATTTATATCATTTGGGTAAAAAAAATATAGCAAATAATATTTATCAAGATGTGTATTATTCTACTCCGAATGCAGATTTAGCTAGTAGAGCTGCTTTATTTTTGTCTAAAAATTATTTAGAAGCGCAAAATACAAAAGAAGCCAAGGAGTTAGCAAGTAAAATTTTAGAATCAAATCCTGAATTTTTTATGAGTGATTTAGAAAATTCTTTATCTTTAGCTAAGGCTTTTAGTAATCATAGAATTTATGATTTAAGTTCTAAAATTTATGAGTATATTTTTACGCATTTGACTAAAGTCGATAAAGAATATGAAAGAGTATTAAAAGATCTTTCTTTGGCTTTGTTGAATGCAAATGAACATACTAAAGCTCAAAAGTATTTAGATCTTTACACAGAAGATTTTCCTTTGGGTGAATATGTGAGTTTAATAAAAGAAGCTCAAGATAAAAATTTCTTATATTTAAAAGATAATAATGCAAGTTTTTTACATCAAAGATATGAAGAGATCATGCAAAAGTATGCTGGAGAAATTTCTAGTATGGCTTTATTTGATAATGTGAGATTATATTTTCAAGAAAAAAATTATGAAAAAGTTGTAAGTTATCAAAAAGACATAGAAAAATATTCCAACAAAGAAATCAAAAATCTTTTAGAACAAGCTGCTATTTTAGTTTTAGAACAAAATTTAAAAAATGATGAGTGCTTAGCTGCTGTTAAAATATATGATGATTTTAAGGTCTATGATGTGGGAAATAAAATACAAAATAAAAAACAAATGCTTGAATGCTTTAAGCGTACTACTCGTATAGAAGAAGCTAAAAAATATATAGTTGAAAATGAAAATGATGATATTATTTTTTATAAACTCCAAAGTGCAGATTTGGCGCTTAAAGATAAGCGTTATCGTTTTGTTGTAAAAACAATTAATGATATTTTAAATACAAGAACTATTATTAGCGATGATGAAAAATTTGAAGCAAATTATATTAAATTTTTTGCTGAACTTAAATTGCAAGATTATAATACTATGATAAGAACTTTGCAAAAACTAGAGCAATTTCCTATGAATTATCGTATGGTGGAATTATATTATGAGTTTTTGCGTTATTGTGAAAAAAATAATTTTCTAACAAGTATTTTAACTTATGCTCCAAAGGCTATTGATTACCAAAATTTAAAAGGAGTAAATCTTTTTAGTCCGGATTTAGAATTTATCTACATCAAAGCCTTAAAACAAAACAATCAAGCTCAACAAGCCTTAACTTTGTTTAAAGATTTACTTGCTAATCCTTTAAAAGACGATGAGCGCGCAAGAGCTTTTTATATGCAAAGTAATATTTATGAAGATTTAAAAGATGTACAAAATCAAAAGCAAAGTTTGCAAAATTGTATAGATATTAACACAACAAGCAATTGGCAAAATTTATGTAAAGATAAATTAAATGTCTTAAACACTCAGCCTTGATGTTTTTTTAAAATATAAGCTTTTAAATTTTCATAAGCGTTTTGAAAAACTAAAATTTCTTTGTTGAATTTTTTATTAAAAGTTCTTTGTCTTTTGGCAAGTTGTCTTGTGTGAATGATGATGAGTTCTTCAAGCTCGTTTAAATTTATTTTTTTATCTAAAAAATCTTTACATTCTTTTAAGCCTATGGAATTTAGTGCTTTTAAATGATGATCGTAGTTACTATATAGCATTTTAGCTTCATCTATTAAACCCTCATCAAGCATATTTTTAGTGCGTTTAATAATGCGTTTTTCCAAAAGATCTTTTTGCCAAGAAATTTCAAAAATATCAAGTTTTTTAATTAAAGCTTCTTGTTTTGTTTCTTTTAAAACTTCGCTTGGGATTTTATTAGTTTGCTCATAAATTCCAAGCCATTTTTTTAAGCGATAGGTGTCGTTTTTTTCTATTTTGGCATGTGGATCAGTTTTTATCATTAAATGATAAATTTCATCATTACTTAGCGTGCTTTGACTTTCTTTGAAATTTTCACTCAAGCCATCCATTAAAGCTTTTAAATAAAAACTAGTTCCACCTGTGATGATAAGCATTTGATCGTTTTTTTGTGCAAAAGCTTTTGCTTTTTTATATTCTTCAAAAAACAAAGCGATGTTAAAATGCTCATTGACATTTAATAAATTTATGCCAAAATAATCAAGCTCATCTAAGGTTTTTTGCTCTGTTTTGGCTGAAGCGATGTTGATTTGTTTATACACACAAAGACTATCAAGGCTTAAAATACTTGCATTAAATTCATAAGCTAGTTTGTTAGCAAGTTCTGTTTTGCCACTTGCAGTAGTTCCAATAAGAGCAAATTCAAAAAACATCGTAAAAATATCCTAAATTTAAAATTATTTTAGTAAAATCATAACAAAAATATACTATAAAGAGAAAAAATGCCTTTATTAAAAGAAAAATTAAAAGATATTTTGGACTTGATTGTTTTTAAGCATTCTATTTTTGCTTTACCATTTTTGTTTGTTTCTATGATTGTAGCTTCTGTTATTTTAAATGATAGCACTTGGTTTGGTTTTAAAGCTTTGTTTTTGGGTGTTATTTGCGCGGTAAGTGCAAGAAATTTTGCAATGGCAATCAATCGTTTGATGGATGAGGACATTGATAAAAACAATCCAAGATGTGCAAATAGACCTAATATCGATGGTCGTATAGGTAAAGCTAGCATTTTACTTTTTATTATTTTAAATGCTATTATTTTTGTTTTGGCAAGTTATTTTATCAACAAACTAGCCTTTGCTCTTTCTTTGCCGGTATTGTTTATTTTAGCTATTTATTCAGCCTTTAAAAGATTTTCATCCCTAGCGCATTTAGTATTAGGATTTTGCTTAGGACTTGCTCCTATTGCAGGCAGTATTGTGGTTTTGGGAAGTATTGAAATTTATAGTGTTATTTTGTGTTTGGGTGTTACTTTTTGGACAGCTGGTTTTGATTTACTTTATGCTTTGCAAGATATGGAGTATGATAAAAAGACAGGCTTGCACTCTATACCTGCTAAATTTGGGCTTGAAGCGACCTTGTTTATCTCAGCATTTTGTCATGTTTTAGCAGTGCTTTTTTGGTTTTTATTTGTTTGGGTAGCTCCAACAGGAAATATTGCATTTTTAGGTGTGATTGTTAGTGCTGTTATTTTATTTTTTGAGCACCGCATTGTTAGAAAGAATTTTGCAAAAATTGACAAAGCATTTTTTACTTTAAATGGGTATTTAAGTATAGTCTTTTTTATTTTTATATGGGTTGATCTTTTATGGAGATGAAATTTTTTAAAAGCTCTTTGGAATTAGAATTTGAAGAGAGCAAAGAAAGATATGAAGAGTTTTTGCAAGAATATGTTTCAAGTAATAATTATGTCAATTTAAGCAAATGGAAAAAGCTTGCTTCAAGGGTAGAATTTAGCGAGGGTGAGCAGTTGATTTTTGATTTGCTTATGGATTTAAAGCAAGAATTGTATTTGATAAAAAATGATATTAATAAAACAAAATTATTTGTTAATTTAAAATATAAATCTTTTGTGATTGGGGTAAATTTTACACATATTCAATTTAAAGATAGGTGTTTAATGCAAGATGAAGATTATTATGCTAGATTTAATTTAAATGGTCAAAAAATTAGTATTTTTTTTAAAGCATTAAATGAGAATGAAGCAAAAATCACGCAAATAAAAGCAGAAGATGAGCTCGTGTATGATAATTTTGTAGCAAATATGCAAAGAGCAATGATTAAAATTTTAAAGGAGCAAGAAAATGGATAGTGATTTATTATTGTGGCTAGTTGTAGCTTTATTAATTTTTGCTATGTTTGCTTATATGATGATTAAAGAAAAAGAAAGTATTGTTAAGATCAATGAGCTTGGTAAAATGATAGAAGATTTAAATAAACAATATCATTATTTAAAAAAAGAAAGTTTAGATGAGCAAGAGCAAGAAAAAGAAGAAATAGACACTGAAGCCATAAGAGAAGAATTAAAAGAAGAACTTTTGCAGGTGCTAGAACAAAAAATCAATCAAAATATTATTCCTATTTTAAGTGCTTTAAAAGAAGTAGAGGAAGTAATTGAAGAATTTCAAAGTGAGCAAAAAAATCGTTTATTAAATTTAGAACAAAAAACCCAAAGTATTACAAAATTAAGCCCAAGCTATGATAATGAAGAACAAAAAGTCATAGAACTTTTTAATCAAAAAAAATCCATAGAGCAAATTGCAAAAGATTTGCGTATAGGTATGGGCAGGGTTGAGCTTATTTTAAAATTTAATAAATTATTATAAAGGCCTTTGATGTTGGTAGATAGCTATGGAAGAGTGATTGATTATTTAAGAATTTCAGTAACACAAAGATGTAATTTTCGTTGCCTTTATTGTATGCCAAAAACTCCATTTGAATGGAGTGCTAAGGAAAATCTTTTATCATTTGAAGAACTTTTTATGTTTGTTAAAGTTTGCATTGATGAAGGAGTTAAGAAAATTCGTATTACAGGTGGTGAGCCTTTAGTAAGAAAAGATTTGCATAAATTTATTGCTATGATTAGTGAGTATAAGCAAGATATAGATCTAGCGCTTACTACTAATGCTTCTTTATTAAAACAACAAGCAAAGGATTTAAAACAAGCGGGCTTAAAAAGAATTAACATCTCTTTGGATACTTTAAAAGAAGAAGTGGCCTTTAAATTAGCTCAAAAAAACATACTCAAAGATGTGTTAAATGGTATTAATGAGGCTTTAGAATTAGGTTTTAATATTAAATTTAACACCGTAGCGCTTAAAGGAATTAATGATAGTGAATTTATCGATCTTTTAGAATTTGCCAAAGCACGCAAAAGCCAAATTCGCTTTATAGAATTTATGGAAAATTATCATGCTTATGGAGATTTAAAAGGCTTAAAATCAACAGAAATTTTAAATATCATTGCTCAAAAGTATTCTTTTAAACAAGGACAAAAAAGTCCAAATGCACCTGCGACTATTTATGAACTTGAAGATGGGTATGAGTTTGGCATTATTGATCCACATAGCCATGATTTTTGTGATAGTTGTAACCGTATAAGGCTTTCAGCCGAAGGGCTTTTAATACCTTGTTTATATTATGATGAGGCTTTAAGCATTAAAAAAGCTATACGCAATAAAGACATAGCAAGTGCTTGTGAAGTTTTAAAAACCGTGATAAAAAATAAATCAGAAAAAAATAGATGGGCAGGAAATGAAGCCAATCAAAGTTCCACAAGAGCCTTTTATCAAACAGGTGGATAATGGAAGTTGTTGAAACTTTTTTAAGCTTGCAAGGTGAGGGAAAATATAGTGGAAATTTGGCTATATTTGTAAGATTTGCCGGGTGTAATTTTAACTGCGCAGGCTTTGGAGTAAAAAAAGAAAAAGATTCTAAAATACTTTTGGGCTGTGATACTATAAGAGCTGTTTTTACTAAAGAATTTAAAACTTGTTATAAAACATATACTTCAGCAAAGCTTTTTGATGAGGTTTTGAAGCTAGCAAATTCACGCAAAGTTATAGTTGTAATTACGGGTGGTGAGCCTTTGTTAAATTATCAAAATAAAGATTTTTTGTGTTTTATTAATTTACTTTTAGAAAATGATTTTATGGTGCATTTTGAAACAAATGCAAGTATTGAAATTGATTTTGAAAAATATCCTTTGTATAAAAAATGTTATTTTGCTTTAGGAGTAAAGCTTAGCAATAGTGGTGTAAAAAAAGAAAAAAGAATTAATGAAAAAGCTTTGGAAGCTTTTAAAAATTATGCTAAGGAAAGTTTTTATAAATTTGTTTTGGATAAGGATTTTTTACAAGAAAATAAAGCCTTAAAAGAAATCAATGAAATTTTACAAGTTTGTAAAAATGATGTTTTTTGTATGCCTATGGGGTCAAATGAAGAAGAAATTTCTAAAAACGCCTTAAGTGTTGCTGAATTTTGTATAAAAAATGGATATAATTACTCCGATAGATTGCATATTAGAATTTGGGGAGATAAAGAAGGCGTATGATTATTAGAAAAATGTTTGAATTTGAAAATGCTCATATTGTTAGATTTTGTAGCTCCAAGCGATGTAAAACAAGCATACATGGCCACTCTTATAAGGTAGAAATTTTACTTGAGAGTAAATACCTTGATAATGCTGGAATGGTGTATGATTTTGGTTTGTTAAAAGATGAGATAAAACAAATTATTGATAGTTTTGATCATGCTATTACGCTTTTTAAAGATGATGATAAAGCTTATTTAGAAGATATGAAAAAGCACTCGCAAAGATGGGTAAGTTTACCTGTGAATGTAAGTGCGGAAAATTTTGTACGCATATTTTTTGTACTGATTGATACTTTGCTTTTAAAGACTAAGATGGTCAATGGTGAGCAAGGTGTTAGTTTAAAAAGCATTATTGTACATGAAACAAGAACAGGTTATGCACAAGGTTTTAGAGAAGATGCTTATAGTGAATTTTTACCAAAGATTGATTTGGCAGATATTGACTTTTCACAAGCTATAAGAGAAGAATGGAAAGATAAAGATTTTTTTGAAAAACTTCAAGATGTAAATTTTGTTTTTATCAATCAAAAGGAGGTGTAATGAAAAAGATTTTATTGATTGTGCCAATATTGCTTTTTATGGCTTGTTCAAATCAAGAGAATAAAAATATAAAAAAAGAAATACAAACCGAGCAAGTTCAGATTGAACAAAGTGATTCTAATGTCATTATAGATGATGAAACACTTCCTATACCTGTTGATGATGATATACAAGATGAAAATAATACACAAGGACAATAATGGATCAAAGTTATGAATTTTTTTTAGCATTGCATGTGTATAGTTTATATACAAATGGTTTTTTAATGTTGTTTTATTTGTATTTGACTCAAAGTAACTTCTCACAAGAATTTATCTTTATAAAAAGAATTCGTCTATTTTTGCCAATTTATTATTTGTTTTTAGCAATTACACTTTTTACTGGAAGTTTGTTATGGGCTTTAAAGCATTTTGAATTTAATTTCTATGTGCTTTCTATGTGGTTTTGTTGGATTTTGATTTTTGCTTTGGCTATTTATCAATTTGTTTTATTTAAAAAAGCAAGATTGTTTAAACGCTATGCTAAATTTAGATTTTTAAGTTTTTTTATTTTGTGTTTAGGTATATTCTTACTTTTTGTACCTTATTTACTTAAGAGGTTTTATTTTTAATGCAATTTTTATATCACCCACAAAGTGGTACTGCAAGTTTAGAGCTAGAAAATGAAGCCTTTTTGCACTTAAAGGCTCGAAGAATTAAAGTGAGTGATAAAATTATATTAAAGAATTTGAAAGATTTTTATGCTTACACTTATGAATGCATAGAGCTTTCTAGACGCTCTTGCGTATTAAATTTACTTGACAAAAAAGAAGAAAAACAAGAATTAAAAACATATATACATTTAGCTTTGGCGGTGATTGATCCAAAGGTTATAGAAAAAACTTTACCTTTTTTAAATGAACTTGGAGTAGCAAAACTTTCTTTTGTGTATATGGAATACTCGCAAAAAAATTTTAAATTAGATTTTAAAAGAATGGAAAAAATTCTTATAGAATCATCCCAGCAATGCGGTCGTGCTTCTTTAATGGAACTTGAAAGTTTTGATGACTTTAAAAAATTTCAGCAAGCTTATGAAAATATTGTTTTGATAGATTTTGAAGGTAAAGATTTGATGAATTTTGATCCCGATAGATATGTATTTTTGGTTGGCGCTGAAGGCGGATTTTCGCAAAAAGAAAGAGAAATAAATATAAAAAGAGCAAAATTACAAGCCAACTATATACTTAAAGCACAAACAGCACTTATAGGGGTTGCTTCAAAATTTATAATTTAAAAACATGCTTAAATTTAGCTATTTTTTATATAAAAATCTATATAATTACGCCTTAATGTTTTGAAAAAGGATAAACAATGAAGAAAGAAATTCACCCAGAATATGTAGAGTGTAAAGTTAGTTGTGCTTGTGGAAATTCTTTTACTACTAAGTCAAATAAATCAGAAATTAAAGTTGATATTTGTTCAAGCTGCCACCCATTCTTTACAGGTAGTGAAAAAATCGTAGATGCTGCGGGTCGTGTAGAGAAATTTAAGAAAAAATACGCAATGCAATAATGTTATATTTTATTCCTACGCCCATAGGAAATTTAAACGATATTTCTTTTCATTCTTTAGAAATTTTACAAAAATGCAAGCTCTTTTTATGTGAAGATACAAGAGTTTGCAAATCTTTAATTCATCTTCTTAATGAAAAATTTAATTTAGAAATAAAGCCTGATAAATATATAGCTTTACATACTCATAATGAAAAAGATTTTTTAGCAAAAATAGATGAGGATTTTTTTAAACAAGATATTGCATATTTAAGTGATGCAGGTATGCCAGGTATTAGCGATCCGGGGCAATTTTTAATCGAATATGCTATTAAAAACAATATTGACTATGAAGTCTTAACAGGATCAAATGCTGCTTTGCTTGCATTGGTTTCAAGTGCATTTTGTAAAAAAGAATTTATTTTTATGGGTTTTTTGGCCAATAAAAATCCTCAAAGACAAAAAGATATTGAAAATTTAATGCTTAATCCTTATCCTAGTATAGTTTATGAAGCACCCACTAGAATACTTAATTTAGTAGAAGAAATTAGTAAAATTGATCCTTTAAGAGAAATTTTTATCATAAAAGAAGCAACAAAGAAATTTGAAACTAAATTTAGAGCAGAAGCTTTAGAGGTTTTGGAAAAATTAAAAACAATGGATTTACGCGGTGAATGGTGTGCAGTGGTAAATGCTAAAGAAAAGCAATTTCATCAAAACACCTTGTGTGAGCAAGATATTTATGAGCTTGATTTATCTTTAAAGGCAAAGGCAAAACTTCTTTCGAAAATCAATGCAAAATCTCCAAAAGAAAATTATCAAAAACTGCTTTTAAGTTGAATTTGGTTATTATTTAAAAATGATAGTTTATGGTAAGCAAGTGTTTTTTTATATCTTAGAAAAGCATGAAGAAAAAATTAAAGAAATTTATTTGGCAAAAGAATGTGAAAAAGCTGATTTTTCAAAAATAACAAGGGCATCAAAAAAAATTAAAAAGCTTGATTTTAAAACCGCACAAAGCTTAGCAAGAGGTGGAAATCATCAAGGTTTTTTAATGGAAATTGATGAATTTGAATTTAGCTCTTTTGAGAGTTTAAAAGAAAAAGATTTTATAGTTATTTTATATAATATTAGCGATGTTGGAAATATAGGTGCTATCGTGCGTAGTGCTTATGCTTTAGGTGCTGATGGGGTTATTTTGGTAGCTAAAAGCGTGGCTATGGATGGAGTTATTCGTGCAAGTAGTGGAGCAGCTTTAGATATGGAAATAGTCTTAAATGATGATATTTTAAGCATGATAAATGAGTTAAAACAAAAAGGTTTTTATATCTATGCTAGTGCAAGCGGAGGTAGTGATATACATACTATCAAGGCCAAAGATAAAAAAGTTTTGATTATGGGAAGTGAGGGTTTTGGTATAGCGCCAAAGGTACTTAAAAAATGCGATGAGTGCGTAGGTATAAAAATGCACAATGATTTTGATAGTTTAAATGTTAGTGCAGCATTTGCAATACTTTGCGATAGGATGAAAAATGGATAGTTGGAAAAAATTAGAAGATTTAAATTTGTTAGAAGTTCAAAAAAGAACACAAATAGAAATAGCTTGTCTTGAATATATCATTAAGAAAGATTTTAAGTCTTTATCTCGCTTTAATGTAAATGGCTTTATTAAAATTTTACAAAGAGAGTATGAGCTTGACTTTTCTAATTTTTTAGAAGAATATCATGTCTATTTAGAAGAAAATGGTATTGAGAAAAAAAATCATGTGCATATTTCACCTAGAATGAACTCATATACCAAAGAAAGCTCAAGTGTATGGTATATTGTGATTATAGTAGTAGTACTTTTGATAGTAGCTTTGGCCTGGGGTGTTTCAAGATTTTTTCAAAGTTCTACTTTAGATGAAAATACCACCAATGTATTAAATCAAGAGCAGGTTGTTTTAGAAGAAAAAGTTGATGAAAATGAAACACCAGTTCTTAATTTTTTTGCTGATGATGCTATGGAAAATAATGAAACAAACGCGACTATTTTAGAACCAATAAGCGAGAACAATAATACAGAAAAAACATTAGAAGATAATGCTAGCTCAAATATGCCTGAAGAAAATATCATTTTACTCAATGAAAGCATTATAAAACCAAGTGCAGAGCTTTGGCTTGGTATGGTGGATTTAAAAACTTTTAGAAAGAGCTCTTTAACTATTAAAAATGATTATGTTTTACCTTTGGATAAAGATATGTTAATTACCACAGGCCACGCTGCTTTTAGCTTAAACGATGAAAATAATAATACTTTAGAGTTTAAAAACGGTGTGTCTAAATTTTTAATGATTAAAGATGGTAAAATCAAACAAATTACAAAAGCTGAATTTATCAAAGAAAATAGAGGAAAATTATGGTAAGAATTTTAATATTTTCCATTTTTTTTACTCTTAACGCTTTTGCACTAAGTGCTTTAGAAGTTGCAAAACATATTGTTAATGATAATTCTAAAGATGCAAAATTAGAGCTCTTGTTTGCAAGGAATGATTATAAAGATGAACGCGGAAATGTAGATATTTACACTATTTCTCAAATTTTAAAAACTAATTCTTTGGCAAATTTTATATTAAATGAGCCAAAAACTCTAACTTTTAGTTTTAAAGCTCAAGCTGATTCTGTTTTATTTTTTAAAACTATTAATGATACTTTAAACGAATTAGGCTATGTGTATTTTATACCAACTGAATTAACTTTAAGGGAAAATTATATCACCTATAAGTTAGCTGTAGATTCTCAATATATGCTTGATCCAGGAGTTTTCTATAAAGCCTTGTTATCAAGCTCTGTTTTTATTAAAGATATTTCTAAAATTTCAGAATTAAATTATGAGTATGAGCTAGATTTTTCAAAAGCAAAACCTAAAGTCAATACTCAAATTCCACTAAATACCATCACTCAATTAAATAAGCCTTTAAGGGAATATATTGTTGATTTACAAGGAGCAAAAAGCATAGAGCTTAGTGCGCACAATCTTGATTCTTGGTTTTGTAAAATTCAATTTTTAGATAAAAATTTAAATTTTATTCAAGGTATAGAAAACACACACAAACAAAATGAAATTAATATAAATATCCCATTGGGTGCAAAATATGCTATCATTGGCGATATGTTTAGCCTTGATAACATAAAAAGGGGTTTAAAAATTTACTTAAGACGCTAAAAAGGATGGAAAATGTTTGAAGAAATTCATTTTAATACCATAGAAAGACTTCCAAATTATGTTTTTGCTGAAGTTAATGCGATTAAAATGGCAGCAAGAAGAGCAGGGGAGGATATAATAGATTTTTCTATGGGAAATCCTGATGGTAAAACTCCTCAACACATTATAGATAAACTTTGTGAAAGTGCAAATAAAGAAAAAACTTCTGGTTATTCTGCTTCGAGTGGAATTTATAAACTAAGACTTGCAATTTGTAATTGGTATAAAAGAAAATACGATGTTGATTTAGATCCTGAAAGTGAAGTAGTTGCAACGATGGGCTCTAAAGAAGGCTTTGTAAATTTAGCAAGAGCTGTTATTAACCCAGGAGATGTAGCTATTGTACCTACACCCGCTTATCCTATACACACTCAAGCTTTTATCATAGCAGGTGGTAATGTAGCAACTATGAATTTTGATTTTAATGAAAATTATGAATTAAATGAAAATACTTTTTTTGAAAATTTACAAAAAACACTACATGAAAGTATTCCGCGTCCAAAATATGTAGTGGTAAATTTTCCGCACAATCCTACAACAGTCACTGTGGAAAGAAGTTTTTATGAGAGATTAGTTGCAATGGCAAAAAAAGAAAGATTTTATATTATTTCTGATATTGCTTATGCAGATTTGACTTTTGGTTCTTATAAAACCCCTTCTATTTTTGAAGTTGAAGGTGCTAAAGATGTAGCGGTAGAAACTTATACACTTTCAAAGTCTTACAATATGGCAGGTTGGCGTGTAGGTTTTGTAGTGGGTAATAAACGCTTAATTGCGGCTTTGAAAAAAATCAAGTCTTGGTTTGATTATGGTATGTATACTCCTATACAAGTTGCTGCTACTATAGCTTTAGATGGAGATCAAACTTGTGTTGAAGAGATTAAGGCAACTTATGCAAAAAGATTAGAAGTCTTGCTTGATTCATTTTTTCAGGCAGGATGGGAGCTGAAAAAACCAAATGCAAGTATGTTTGTTTGGGCAAAACTCCCTCAAAGTAAAGCTCACCTTGGAAGTATGGAATTTTCTAAACAGCTTTTGCAAAAAGCAAATGTAGCGGTAAGTCCTGGAGTTGGTTTTGGTGAAGCGGGTAATGAGTATGTTAGAATAGCTTTAATAGAAAATGAAAACCGCATTCGTCAAGCAGCAAGAAATATAAAAAAATATTTAAGAGAATAAAATGAAAATCGCAATTTTGGGATATGGTACGGTAGGAAGTGCTGTTGTAGAGACTTTGCTAAAAAATCAAGATTTAATTAAAGCAAGATGTGATGAAGAAATTATTCCAGTAATTGCTTTGGCAAGAAATCCAAAACCAAATGCATTAATTCCTGTGGTAAATGATATTGATGAGGTTTTAGAGCGTGAAGATATTGATGTATTTGTGGAGTTAATGGGTGGTATTGATTTACCCTTTGAGATAATTTCAAAAATTTTAAAAAGAAAAAAAGCAGTGGTAACTGCTAATAAAGCTTTGCTTGCTTATCATCGTTATGAGCTTGAAAAATTAGCACAAGATACAGCTTTTGGTTATGAGGCGAGTGTGGCGGGTGGAATTCCTATTATTAAAATTTTAAAAGAGGGCTTGAGTGCTAATAATATTGTTTCTATTAAAGGCATTTTAAATGGCACAAGCAATTATATTTTAAGTAAAATGACCGAAGATAATACCAAATTCCAAGAGGTGTTAAAAAAAGCACAAGATTTAGGATATGCTGAAGCTAATCCCACTTTTGATATAGAGGGTTTTGATGCAGCGCATAAACTTTTGATTTTAGCAAATATTGCCTATGGATTAAGAGTAAAACCTGAAGATATTTTGATTGAGGGTATTAGCAAAGTAAGTAATGAGGATATTTATTTTGCAAAAGAATTTGAATATACCATAAAACACTTGGGTATTGCTAAGATTAAAGATGAAAAAATAGAATTAAGAGTTCATCCTACCATGCTTAGCAAAGATAAAATACTAGCAAAAGTTGATGGGGTAATGAATGCTATTAGTATTGATGGAGATGTATTGGGTGAAAGTTTATATTATGGCCCAGGAGCAGGTGGCAGGGCAACTGCAAGTGCTGTTATAGCTGATTTAATCGATATAGCAAGAAAAGAAAAAAATAGTGCTATTTTTGGGTATTTAAATGATACTTCTTATAAACTTTTAAGTAAAGATGAAATTTATACAAGATATTATTTAAGATTAAAGGTATTAGATAAAATAGGAGTTTTATCAAAAATCACACAATTAATGAGTGAACATCAAATTTCAATCGATACTTTCTTGCAAAAGCCTAAAAAAGAAAAGCAAGATTATAGCACTTTATTTTTCATCACTCATCAAACTTATGAAAAAAATATACAAATTTTAACTCAAAAGCTTAGAGAACAAGAATTTGTAAAAGATGATGTTTTTATGATGAGAATAGAAGAGTAATGGCATTATTTGAATATCTTTTTGGTAAAAAAGGAGAAGAGTTAGCGTGTGAATTTTTAAAAACACAAGGATTTGAAATTTTAAAAAGGAATTTTTATTCTAAATTTGGAGAAATTGATATTATTGCTAAAAAAGATAAAATTTTACATTTTATTGAAGTTAAAAGCACGCAAGGTGATTATGAGGTAGAATATAGATTGGATAATAAAAAATATAATAAAATTATTAAGACTATAGAATATTACTTTATGAAACATAAAAATGATGAAAATTATCAACTAGATTTACTTTGCGTATATAAAGATGATATAAAACTTTTAGAGAACATTAGTTATTAAGGGAATGTTTATTCTATTTTAATAGAATTTGAAAAAACAAAGGAGAAAAAAATGGGAAAATATATTGATTTAACTACAGAAAATTTTGCACAAGCAAAAGAAGGTGTAGCTTTAGTAGATTTTTGGGCTCCATGGTGCGGACCTTGCAGAATGCTTGCACCGGTAATTGATGAGCTTGCAAATGATTTTGATGGTAAAGCTAAAATTTGTAAAGTAAATACAGATGAGCAAGGTGATTTGGCTGCACAATTTGGTGTAAGATCTATCCCAACTATCATTTTCTTTAAAGATGGTGAAGTGGTTGATCAACTAGTTGGTGCTCAATCAAAACAAGCTTTAGCAGATAAACTAAACTCACTTTTATAATCTTAAGCCACTTTTTGTGGCTTTTCTTCATATTTTTTACTATTTAATAATTTTTATTATTTATAATTAAAGAAAAATTTGTATAATACTTATAAATAAAACTATAAGGAAAATATCATGTTAGATTTAGCTATTATAGGTGGTGGACCTGCAGGTTTGAGCGCAGGTTTATATGCTACAAGAGGTGGATTAAAAAATGTTGTAATGTTTGAAAAAGGTATGCCTGGTGGGCAGATTACTTCGAGTTCAGAGATAGAAAATTATCCTGGAGTTGCTCAAGTTTTAGATGGAATTTCTTTTATGGCTCCTTGGAATGAACAATGTATGCGTTTTGGTTTAAAACATGAGATGGTAGGTGTTGAGCAAATTAGTAAAAATTCTGATGGAAGTTTTAATATAAAATTGGAAGGCGGTAAAAACGAACAAGCAAAAGCAGTTATTGTTTGCACAGGTTCTACTCCGCGTCGTGCTGGTTTTAAAGGCGAGGACGAATTTTTTGGTAAAGGTGTGAGTACTTGTGCAACTTGCGATGGCTTTTTTTATAAAAATAAAGAAGTGGCTGTTTTAGGTGGGGGAGATACTGCTTTAGAAGAAGCTTTGTATCTAGCTAATATTTGTTCAAAAGTGTATTTAATCCACAGAAGAGATGAGTTTAGAGCAGCACCTTCAACAGTTGAAAAAGTAAAAAATAATGACAAAATAGAATTAATCACAAATGCGGTTGTTGATGAGGTTTGCGGTAATAATATGGGTGTTAATAAAATTAAAATAGCATTTAATGATGGTTCTAAAAGAGAGCTTGATGTGCCTGGAATCTTTACCTTTGTTGGATTAAATGTAAGAAATGAAATTTTAAAACAAGATAATGGTGAATTTTTATGTGCTATGGAAGAAGGTGGTCAAGTTAGTGTTGATCTTAAAATGCAAACTAACATAGCAGGGTTATTTGCAGCAGGTGATTTAAGAAAAGATGCTCCAAAACAAGTAATATGTGCAGCAGGCGATGGAGCGGTTGCAGCGCTTAGCGCTTTAGCTTATATTGAAAATTTACACTAGAATTTCTAGTGTAAATTGATTAACTTCCAATAACTCCGCCATCAATTTTACTTATTGCTATTATACTTGATCTTGGTGTTTTGCCATAAGGAAATTGACTGCCTTTTAATTTCTCTCCTGGATGTTGAATTCCAACAAACATAGTTTTATAATCTTGACTAAAAGCAATTCCTGTTATTTCGCAAGCTATTGGTCCTGTTAAAAATCTTTTTATTTCCCCTGTTTTTGGATTAGCTGCTAACATACAATTATTTCCCATGCCTTCAAATTCTTCTTGATTAGAATAGTTTCCATCAGTTTGTATCCAAAGGCGACCATCTCTATCAAAACTTAATCCATCGGGGGAATTAAATTTATTATTACTTGTAATGTTGTTTGAACCTTTATTTAAACTTGTTTGATTATCAGGGTTTCCTGCAAGTGCAAAAATTTCCCAAGTAAATTCATCATCTTTATGAGAATTTTTATGCTCCCATTTAATTATTTGTCCGTAAATATTTTTTGTTCTTGGGTTTGCTGGATTTGGGTTATTATTTTTTTTATTGTTTGTTAAGGTAGCAAATACTTCTTTTGAGCCACTTTCTTTATGGCTTGCTATCCATTCACATCTATCCATAGGAGTTGCATTTACAATAGTTCCAGCAATTCTAGCATTGATTAACACATCTGCTTGAGAGTTAAAACCATTTTCTTTATTAAGGTTATTTTTACCATATTCTAACTCAATCCATTTTCCACTCCCTCTAAAATTTCCTATTTTTCCATTAAATTGTGCTACATATAAGGTTCCTTCATCTAAAATTTTGCTAGTATCTAGACCTTTTTTATATTTATGTTTGCTTATAAATTTATAAATAAATTCATTGGCTTCATCATCTCCCATATAAATTACAACGGTTCCATCATCTTCTACAATTAATTCTGCATTTTCGTGTTTAAATCTTCCAAGAGCTGTTCTTTTTATAGGTATGCTGTTTGGATCAAATGGATCAATTTCTACAACCCATCCAAATTTATTTGCCTCGTTTGGATTTTTACTTAAATCAAATCTTTCATCAAATTTTTCCCACCCATATTGACTTTGAGCTTTAAATCCAAATCTAAGTTGCTCTTTTGAAAATTTAATTTTTTCATCTAAACTTCCAAAAAAATCATTTATATTTTCTTCGCAAGTAAGATAAGTCCCCCAAGGTGTTTTTCCATTGGCACAATTATTTAAAGTTCCATATATAAAATTTTCATTTTGAAGTACTTGTTGTTTTGCTGGACCACTAACGCTCATTTTTGTATTTGCATCGATTCTGCGATTGTATTTAGAATCAAGCACCACAGACCATTGATCTTTTTCTTTTTTTATTTCAAAAATACTCACCCCTAAATTTGCTTGTTCATATAAAATATCATCTAAGCTAAGATTTTTACCTTGATGTTTAAACATAATTTCAGGATTTATATATTCATTATTAATAGCTAGTATAGCCCTATCTTTTGAAAGAGGAAAAAAACTCATACCATCGTTATTGTCCCCAAAAGTTAATTTAGCATTTTCCACAGCTTTTTTATCGATATTTTTTTCTTCATCATAAGTAGATGCTTTGCTAAAAAGAGGATCGCCCCATGAGATTAAAATATCTGCTTTGTAGCCATCTGGTACGATAACTTTATCTTCTGTGCTAGCAGGTATTTCTTTAAAATTTATCAAATCTTTATCTTTTAATAAACTCGCATTTAAATTTGAGCTAGCAAAAAATGCTACCATAGAACCCAAAGCTGAGCCTTTCAAAAATGTTCTTCTTTTCATAAAACTCCTTTTAAAAATGTGTTATAAATTTAAAGTTTTTTGGAAACTTTTTGGAAACTTTTGCTCATGGTATGTAATATTGTATTAATTAACTTAGTGATACAATTTCTCACTGCAAATATAAAGGATAAATTTATGATATGTATAGGAATTCATGGGAGCAATGGTCGCATGGGTAAACAAATTGAAAATTGTTTACAAGATCAAAAAGATGTTAAAGCAAGTGCATTTTTTTATCAAGGATCAAGCTATGAAGAATTTTTTAACAAATGCGATGTAATAATTGATTTTTCTTCCCCGAAAGGTTGTGAGGATTTGTTGTTATACGCAAGAAGCAATCCTAAACCTTTAGTGATAGGTACTACAGGATTAGATGCTAAGCAAAATGAGTTAATGCAAAGTGCAAGCATTACTATGCCAATTCTTTATGCTACCAATATGTCTTTGGGTGTAGCTATTTTAAAAAAACTTTCATGTTTAGCAAGTGAAGCTTTAAGGGATTTTGATATAGAAATACTTGAAATGCACCATAATAAGAAAAAAGACGCTCCAAGTGGTACAGCTATGACTTTAGCACAAAATGTCGCTAAGGCTAGGAATTTAGATTTGGAAAAGGTTAGAGTAAGTGGTAGAGATGGGATTATTGGTCAAAGAAGTAAAGATGAAATCGCAGTGATGAGCTTAAGAGGTGGTGATATAGTGGGTTCTCATAGAGTTGGATTTTATAATGATGGTGAATTTATAGAATTAAATCATAGTGCTACTTCAAGAGCTACTTTTGCTATGGGGGCTATTAGATGTGCTAAATGGCTGGTTTCTCAAGAAAATGGCTTATATGATATAGACGATTGTTTAGGAATTTAAATGTGTGCGGTAGTTGGAGTAATTAATTCAAAAAATGCAAGCACGGTGGCTTATTATGCTTTATTTGCTATGCAACATCGTGGCCAAGAAGCAAGTGGAATTAGCGTGAGTGATGGTTTAAATATCAAAACTCATAAAGCTAAAGGTGAAGTAGGACAAATTTTTAATACTCAAATTTTAGCAGATTTAAAAGGTAGTATAGCTGTAGGCCATAATCGTTATTCTACCGCCGGAAATTCTTCTTTGCATGATGCACAGCCTGTTGCAGCTACTTGTTCTTTGGGTGATATTTCTTTAGTGCATAATGGAAATTTGATTAATAAAGAAGAAGTTAGAAAAGAGTTAATTGATAATGGAGCTATTTTTCATTCTAATATGGACACGGAAAATGTTGTACATTTAATAGCAAAAAGCAAAAAAGAAACTTTAAAAGATAGGTTTATAGAAAGTCTAATGCAAAGTAAGGGTGCATATTGCTTTATGTTAGCTAGTAAAAATCAACTTTTTGTGGTAAGAGATCCTTATGGGGTTAGACCTTTATCTTTGGGAAAATTAAAAGATGGTGGATATATTGTAGCGAGTGAAACTTGTGCTTTTGATTTGATAGAAGCTGAATTTATCCGCGATATAAAGCCCGGTGAAATGCTAGTTTTTACTCAAGGTAGTGATGAGTTTGAAAGCATTCAAGTTTTTGATAAAACAGATCCAAGAATTTGTGCATTTGAATATATTTATTTTGCTAGACCTGATAGTATTATAGAAGGTAAAAGTGTATATGAAGTGCGTAAAAAAATGGGTGAAGCCTTGGCTAAAAAATTTAAAGAAAAAGTAGATTTTGTAGTGCCTGTTCCTGATAGTGGAGTAAGTGCTGCTATAGGTTTTGCGCAATATTTAAAAATTCCACTTGAAATGGCCATAGTTAGAAATCACTATGTTGGAAGAACTTTCATAGAACCAACTCAAGAAATGAGAAATTTAAAAGTAAAACTGAAATTAAATCCTATGAAGAAAGTTTTAGAAGGCAAAGATATAGTGGTGATTGATGATAGTGTAGTAAGAGGAACAACTTCTAAAAAAATCATCACACTTTTAAGACAAGCAGGTGCTAGAAAAATTCATTTGGCTATAGCTTGCCCAGAAATCAAATTTCCTGATATTTATGGTATAGACACTCCAACTTTTGAAGAGTTAATTTCAGCTAATAAGAGTATTGAAGAGGTTAGAGAATATACAGGTGCAGATAGTTTGACTTTTTTAGATATTAATGAGCTAGTTTCAAGCATAGGCAATGAAAGAAAATATTCTTTGATTAGTTTTGATGGGGATTATTTTATTAAATAATCCTTATCTGCATTTTAATTGTTTAAAAATTTTATAACTTTGAAAATGAGGTGGCAATCCTACTTCAAAAGAAAAGTCTTTGTAGGTATGACCTGATAATTGATTTGCAATGTTAATATTATACGAAACATCTCTTTGTTGTTGATTTGCTTTTTTTATGCTATTAAAATTTTGTTGATTAAAAATTTCTCCACTGATTTCATGCTTTTTATTATTATCAATAATTCTAAGTTCTAAAAAGCATTCTGAAATTTTAAAATTAGTATCGTTGGTTACTCTACCTTTTATAATAATACTTTCTGTAGCTAAGCGTCTGTAGGTTGAAAAATTACTCAAACTAGCTTTTTTTGTGTATTGATCTATAGTTAATAATAAAGAAATAGTTAAGATTGAGGCTAATATAAAACTTATTATGCAAAAAATTATCATATATTTTTTGTTTTGTATTTTTAAATAGAATAAAATCCAAGTAAGGAAAGTTGAAGCTAGCATAATAAAAATGATAAGAATATGAAAAAAAGTAAAATATCCCATTAAAAACACTTTGAATTAATTTTAATATCAAAATCTTGACCTTCATTAAAATCGGAAAATTTGGTTTTTAGATTAATAGTTTGGTTGGGACTTATTGTTTTTTCGATAGTGGTAGATTTGCTTCTTAATGGTTTTAATAAATGTATTAAATTTTTAAAAGTATTATTTTCATCGCTTTTTCTAAATACCTCTACTTTTATTTTGCAAAATTTAAAACTTTTTTTAGAAGTATTTGTCAAGCTATAATCAACACTTAAAGAATTATCATATACAAAAAATTGAGCATTATCTAAGCTGGCTATTCTGGATCTAACTTTAGTATCAATTAAAAAATATCCCAAATACGCAATACTAAGTGAACATAAAATTCCTAAAAAAATTATAATAAAAGCAAAAGTAGGTTTGTTTCTAACAATCAAAGCAATAAATAAAGTGATAATGAAAAAGAATACAACTAAAGCCATTAACAAAAAATCGATCAAGTGCAAATGAGCTGTATAAAAGATCATTTGCTCTCGGATATGTTGAACATTCATTATCACTTCTTTATTTTTTAATTTGCTACTGAACTTGTTCTTTTATTATCTTTGCTATCAACCCAAATATTTGGCACAGCTCCGCCTGGTGTTAAGAAAATTTTAGCATCTTTATTGACTTTAAGTGCTTCATTAAATTGCTTTTGGGTTTCAATTTGTTTTAAATCAAGTAAAGGATTATTTAAACTTTTTGCTATTTCTCTATTTGAATATGCTTGTGCATCAGCTTCAATTTTTACCGCACTTGCTCTACCTTTAGCACTAATAATAGTTGCATTTGCCTCCCCTTCAGCTAAAGCCGCTTTTTTAAGTGCTTCTTGGTTAGCTCTTTCAACTTCATATTTAGTTCTTTCAGCTTCTTGTTTAGCAATTTGTACTCTTTCGATTTGTTCTTTTACTTTTATAGGTAAGATAATTTCTCTAAGCTGAACTGCTTGAAGCTCTGCTGGCTCATTTGGTTGGCTTTCAATAGTTTTTCTAATACCCTGATCAATTTGCACCGCTATAGTATTACGATTTGTTGGAAGCTCTTCTGCGGTGTATTGACCTACAACATTTCTTACAACATCTCTTACTACTGGATCTATGATTTTATTTTCCCAATTAAGCCCCCATGTTGCGATAGTTTGAGGAACTTGTAAAGGATTTAATCTGTATTGAACGGTTACATCAATAGATACAGGCAAGCCTCTTGAATCAAGCACTGAAATACTATTTTTATTAACAACGCCTGATCCTATTTGTAAATTTTCATTTATTCCTTCGATTGAAGCATAGTTGATTTGTCTTACTCTAGTATCTACGATAGTGATTTTTTGCAGTATAGGCATAAAAAAATGAAGTCCTGGTTCAAGTGGGGTAGGGCTGTATTTACCTGTAGTGGATTTGATCCCCATTTCCCCTGAATTTACTATTGCAAAAGGTTTAAAAAGTGCAAAAACTAAAATAATCGCAATTGCACTATAAATTAATGGGGAAAATTTCCCAAAACCTTTGAAATTAAATTCTGGTGTTTTGAAGTTTAAATTTTGCTTATTGTTGTTTTGATTGTTTTTTTTATTAAAATAATCATTCAAATCAGCTGGCATTTAGTTCCTTTGTTAAATATAAGTTAGCATAGAAGCGTATTTTTCATTGCGTCCATAAACTATATCAAAATACGCATTTTGAAGCTTTGTCGTTAGCTCACCTCTTTTTCCATCTCCTATAATTCTTGCATCAATATTATTTATCGGAGTTATTTCTGCTGCAGTTCCTGTGAAAAATGCTTCATCAGCTACATAAACTTCATCTCTTGAAATTCTTTGACGCACTACACTTATGCCCAAATCATGTGCAATTTTTAAAACAGTATCTTGAGTGATACTTTTTAATGAAAAATCATTTGGTGGTGTGATTAGCTTATTATCTTTAATCATAAAAAAACACTCACCTGTTCCTTCTGCTACAAAACCTTCTTCATCGAGCATTAAGGCTTCCTCATATCCTGCTTCTATAGCTTCATATTTAGCCATTTGAGAATTTAAATAATTTGCACTTGCTTTTGCTTTACCTAAGCTAGATTTTACACTATTTCTAGCAAAAGAAGAAATTTTAACCTTAATACCTTTTTCTAAGCCTTCTTCACCTAAATAAGCACCCCATTCCCAAGCAGCAATAGCTACCCTAACAGGAGCTTTAGCATGATAAACTCCCATAGTACCATCACCTAAAAAGATTAATGGTCGCAAATAGGTGTTATTTTGAAAATTATTTGCTCTTAAAAGTTCAACTTGTGCATTTTCAAGTTCTTCTTGAGAAAAAGGAGAATTAATTAAAGTAATTTTTGCAGACTCTAAAAGTCTTTTGGTGTGTTCTTTTAATCTAAAAATTGCTAAACCATTTTGTGTTTTATAAGCTCTTGTTCCTTCAAAAACTGCATTTGCATAATGTAATGAATGTGTTAAAACATGAATTTTTGCATCATCAAAATCAATGATTTTTCCATCCATCCAAATTTTTTTTGCCCTAATCATAACTAAGCCTTTTTGTTGAAAATAAAACTAATTTTATCAAAAATATACTAATAATTACTAGAATATAGTAAAATTATTATATTTGAAACAAGGAAAAATCATGCCAATTATAAATATCAAATTAGCTAAACCAGAATTTAGCAAAACACAAAAAGAAGAGCTAATAGCAGATATTACAGAACTTTTACATACAAAATACAACAAGCCAAAGCAAAATATAGTGATTATGTTAGAAGATATTGAGCCATATAATATTGCTTTTGGTGGCGAAAGTGTAGAAAAATTAAGATTGAAAGATAAAAAATGAAAGAATTGCAAATTGGTGATAAAGCTCCTGTGTTTGAACTTTTAAATCAAGATGGAGTTAAAATTTCTTTAAGTGATTTCTTGGGTAAAAAAATTATTTTGTATTTTTATCCAAAAGATAACACCCCAGGTTGTACCACACAAGCTTGTGAATTTAGTCAAAGTTATGAGGATTTTTTAGAGCAAAATGCTGTGATTATAGGTATTAGTCCAGATAGTGTTAAATCGCATGAAAATTTCATAAAAAAATATGATTTAAAACACACTTTATTAAGCGATAGTGAAAAAGAAATTTGTAAACTTTATGGTGCTTGGGGTTTAAAGAAAAATTATGGTAAAGAGTATGAAGGGCTTATAAGATCTACTTTTGTGATTGATGAAAATGGAAAAATCTTAAAAATTTATAAAAATGTAAAAGCTAAAGATCATGCTTTTAAGGTGTTAAAAGAATTATGCTAGTGCATATTTGCTGTAGCGTGGATAGCCATTATTTTATACAAGAATTAAGCAAAACTTATCCTGAAGAGAAAATCATTGGGTATTTTTATGACCCAAATATTCATCCATATAGTGAGCATGAACTTAGATTTTTAGATGTTAAACGCAGTTGTGATAAATTAGGCATTAAACTTTATAAAGGTGAATATGAGTATGAAAAATGGCTTGAGGGTGTAAAGGGTTATGAAGACGAACCTGAAAAAGGCGCAAGATGTCAAATTTGTTTTGATTTTAGAATGCATAAAAGTGTTGAATTTGCTCAAAAAATTGGTGAAAAAAAACTTACAACAACCCTTTTAACATCCCCTAAAAAAGACTTAGAGCAGTTAAAATTAGCTTTACAAAAAGAATGCGATAAATTTGGTATAGAGTTTTTGGCACCTGATTTTAGAAAAAATGGAGGCACGCAAAGACAATTTGCCTTAGCTAAGCAAGATATGCTTTATCATCAAAATTATTGTGGGTGTATTTATGCACTTTCTAAACAAAAAGGCCAAAAAGCTTTTATAGATGAGCTTATGAGTCCTATAAATAAACAAATATTACCTTCAAGCATAGAAGAAAAGATAAAATTTTACAATCAAGTAAAAAAATTAGAAAAAAAGGGTGTTAAATTTGAAATTCAAAGAGAGAAATTTTTAAATTATCGCTTACTAAGAGCTTTGATAAAAGAAAACAAAAAAGCCATAAAAACTCATGTTTTATTTTATTCTCATTTTAAAAATTCTTACACTAAATTTAGTATTTTAGAAGAGGATTTAAAGTGCTATAAAAGCGTAAAGGATGAGATTAATTTATGGAGTTTTGATTATTTAAATAGTTTGTGCAAAATGCGATTTAAAAGTTTTGAAGATTTTTTACAAAATCCTTTAAAAATAGAGCAAGAAATCAAAATAAGGCAAAAGCATTTTGGTGCTTATGATCTTTCGCCGGTGATTATTGTTGAAAATATCACAAAAGGCGCTTATGAATTTATAGCAAAAAGTGAAATTTATTTTGATAGTAAAGAAAAGATTGTGAAGTTATAAAACTTAACTAGTTTGTTAATATTTTTTTTGTAAAATCTGAATTTTGAATATATTTTAAGGCTAAATTTATGATAGATGTAATGCAAATTCAAAAAATTTTACCACATAGGTATCCATTTTTACTTGTAGATAAAATCGTAGAATTAAAAAATAAAGAAGTTGTTAGAGGTTATAAAAATATTAGTATAAGTGACCATGTTTTTATGGGACATTTTCCAGATCATCCAATTTACCCGGGTGTGTTAATTTTAGAAGGTATGGCACAAACTGGAGGGGTTTTAGCATTTGAAAGTATGGATGATAAGGTAGATCCAAGCACTAAAGTAGTGTATTTTACAGGTATTGATAATGCTAAATTTAGAAATCCAGTGCGTCCAGGTGATAGGCTTGATTATGAGATGAGTGTGGTGAAAAATCGTGGAAATATGTGGATTTTTCAAGGAAAAGCTTTTGTTGATGGACAATTGGTTGCAGAAGCTGAACTTAAAGCTATGATAGTAGATAAATGATGAGCAAAATTCATCCAAGTGCTGTTATAGAAGATGGAGCTATTATAGCAGATGGTGTTGTAGTAGAGGCCTATGCCTATGTTGGAAAAAATGCCAATATAGGTGCAAATACTATCATCAAACAAGGTGCAAGAATTTTACCTAATGTAAGCATAGGTGAAAATTCTAAAGTTTTTTCTTATGCCATAGTTGGAGATATCCCACAAGATATATCTTATAAAGATGAGATAAATTCAGGTGTTATTATAGGAAAAAATGCAGTTATTAGAGAATTTGTTACTATAAATTCAGGTACAGCTAAGGGCGATGGTTTTACAAGAATAGGTGATAATGCTTTTATAATGGCTTATTCTCATATTGCACATGATTGTTTGCTTGGAGATAATATTATTTTAGCAAATAATGCTACTTTAGCAGGTCATGTGGAACTTGGAGATTATACTGTGGTAGGTGGACTTACTCCAATACATCAGTTTGTTAAGGTAGGTGAGGGGTGTATGATAGCAGGTGCTAGTGCGCTTTCTCAAGATGTGGTGCCATTTTGCTTAGCTGAAGGAAATCGAGCAAGCATTAGAAGTTTAAATTTAGTAGGCATTAGAAGACGCTTTGATAAAGAAGAAGTGGATGTTTTAAGTAAGGCTTTTAAATTTTTATTCAGACAAGGAAATTTAAAAGATAATGCTTTAAGTTTGCTAGAAAATACTTCTAGTGAAAATGTGAAAAAAATGTGTAATTTTATCTTAGAAACAAAAAGAGGAATTCCTATATATAAGGAAAAAAGTCATGGTTAAAAGATGTAGTTTTTGCAATGAAATAGAAACAAGTGAAAGAAGAATTTTAGTAAATGATTATAATAATGCCTTTATATGTGAGTATTGTGCCGAAAGTGCTTGTAATATTTTCTTTGGAGAGGAAAAAGAATTAAAAAATAAAGAAGTTGATAAAGAAAATTTTAAAGATATTACTCCTAAGGAATTAAAAGCATATTTAGATAAATATGTTATCGGGCAAGATAGAGCTAAAAAAATCTTTAGTGTAGGGGTATATAATCACTACAAAAGGCTTTTTAGATCTGAATTAGAAGATGATGATACAGAATTAGCAAAATCAAATATTTTATTAGTAGGCCCAACGGGAAGTGGAAAAACTTTACTAGCACAGACTTTAGCTAGATTTTTAGATGTTCCTATCGCAATTTGTGATGCGACTTCTTTAACTGAAGCAGGTTATGTGGGAGAAGATGTTGAAAATATCCTTACTCGTCTTTTGCAAGCTGCTGATGGAGATGTGCAAAGAGCACAAAAAGGGATTATATTTATCGATGAGATAGACAAAATCGCAAGAATGGGTGAAAATCGCTCCATTACAAGAGATGTAAGTGGTGAGGGTGTGCAACAAGCCTTACTCAAAATTATCGAAGGATCTTTGGTAAATATCCCACCAAAAGGCGGTAGAAAACACCCAAATCAAGACTTCATACAAATAGATACAACTAATATTTTATTTGTGTGTGGTGGGGCTTTTGATGGTATTAGTGATATTATTAAAAGAAAATTAGGCGATAATGTTATGGGCTTTTTTACTGATGATAAAAAAGATGAAAAAGAAGCTTTACTTCAAAGACTAGAGCCTGATGATTTGGTACATTTTGGGCTTATTCCTGAACTTATAGGAAGATTGCATGTGCTTGCTTCTTTAGAAGAGCTTGATGAAGAAAGCATGGTGCGTATTTTAACTGAGCCAAAAAATGCCATTATTAAGCAATATCAAAAACTTTTTGCTATTGACAATGTGGAATTAAAATTTGAAGATGAAGCGCTAAGAGAGATTGCTAAGCTTTCGCTAGAGCGTAAAACAGGCGCTAGAGGTTTAAGAAGTATTATTGAAGAAATGATGGTAGATTTGATGTTTGATTTGCCAGAGTATAATGGATATAGCATAGTAATTACTAAAGAAGTGATCAAAGAAGGTGCAAAACCTTTATTTATAAAAAATAAAAAAGTTAAAGGCTGAGAATGATTTTAGATCAAATAATTGGATTTTTTTCAAGCGATATGGGGATTGACTTAGGTACTGCAAATACTTTAGTTTTGGTAAAAGATAAAGGTATAGTGATTGATGAACCTTCGGTTGTTGCGGTAGAGCGTGAAAGATATGGTAGGGTTAAAATTTTAGCTGTTGGAAAAGAAGCTAAGGAAATGGTAGGAAAAACCCCAGGTAATATCGAAGCAATCCGTCCTATGAAAGATGGTGTGATTGCTGATTTTGATATGACTGAAAAAATGATCCGTTATTTTATAGAAAAAACTCATAGAAGAAAATCTTTTTTAAGACCTAGAATTATCATTTCAGTTCCTTATGGATTAACCCAAGTAGAAAGAAAAGCGGTTAGAGAAAGTGCGTTAAGTGCGGGTGCTAGAGAAGTATTTTTGATAGAAGAGCCTATGGCAGCAGCTATTGGTGCAAATTTACCAATTAGAGAGCCTCAAGGGAGCTTGGTGGTAGATATTGGCGGTGGTACTACTGAAATTGGTGTTACTTCTTTGGGCGGTCTTGTGATTTCAAAATCTATCCGAACAGCTGGTGATAAGCTTGATACTAGTATAGTAAATTATGTAAAAGAAAAATACAATCTTGTCATAGGTGAAAGAACGGGCGAGGAAATCAAAATCGCAATAGGCTCAGCAGTTCAGCTTCCAAAAGAGCTTTCTATGGTAGTTAAAGGACGCGATCAAGTAACAGGATTGTTAAATAGAATAGAGTTAACAAGTGAAGATGTAAGAGAGGCTATGCGTGAGCATTTAAAAGAAATTGCTGATGCATTAAAAATCGTTCTTGAAATGATGCCGCCTGATCTTGCAGCTGATATTGTTGAAAATGGTGTTGTTTTAACAGGAGGCGGAGCTTTAATACGCGGTCTTGATAAATATTTATCTGAAATTGTAAAACTTCCAGTATATGTAGCTGATGAGCCACTTTTAGCAGTGGCAAAAGGCACAGGTAAAGCTTTGGAAGAAATTTCTTTATTGCACCAACTAACGAATGAAGAGTAAAATTCTTAGTGTTTTAATTTTATCTTTTTTAGTGTTTGTTTCGTTTTATTATGGAGATATAATAAAACGAAATGTTTTAGATTTAAATATTGCTATTGTTAATCAGTTTTCTCAAAGCATTAATCTTTTAAAAGATAAATTTAATGAGCATTTTAATCAAGCTCAAGAAATTAAAAAATTAAGAGAAAGAAATGCTGAACTTGAAAAAAACAATATCTATATGAAAAACTTTGCCAATGAATTAAACAATATTTTAAGTGATAAAAATTCAAGTTTTTATTATCCTAATGTTAGTTTAGTTAAGGCAACTTCTTATGCTCAAATTAGTGATTATCATAAGGTTTGGCTTGATGTGGATTATAAAGGAAAAATTAAAGGCTTAATTTATAATGGCTATACAGCAGGCATAGTTATAGAAAAAAATGGTAGAGCTTTGGGACTTTTACAAGGTGATGAAGAGTGTATTTTTTCCGTATATATAGGTAAGGAACAAGCACCAGGTATAGCTCATGGTAGAAATGATTATGTTTTAGTTAAATATATTCCTAAATGGCTTGAACTTAAAATGGGCGATAAGGTTTATACAAGTGGCTTAGATGAGATTTTCTTTTCAGGAATTCCAGTGGGCGAAATTTTTAAAATAGAAGAAGAAGGCGCCTATCAAAATGCATATGTTAAACCTTATGTAAAAATGAAAGTACCAAGTTATTTTTATATGGTAGAAAATTTTTAATAAAAAGTTATTTATTTTAGTTGATATAAATTATTATTTACTATTAAATATTAGAATTATCTCCGAATTTTAAAAATTTAGGAGATTAAATGAAAAAATATATCAGTAGTTGTTTAGCTTTTTGCTGTTTAAGTGGTGCTATTTATGCAAATGAAGTGGAATATGATGCACAAAAAATAGCAGATATTTTTTATCAACTTAATGCTGATCCTAAAAATCCAAAAGCAAAAGTTAATCATGCAAAAGGCTTTTGTGCTATGGGAACTTTTGAGCCAGCTTTGTCTATCAATAAAGAAGTTGATGTGCCTTTGTTAACACAAAAAAGTTTGCCAATCCAAGTAAGATATTCTTTGGGTGGAGCTTTTAAAGATGATAAAAGCAAAACAAGAGGTATGGCTATTAGAATTACTGATCCTAAAGATTCTGCTTCTTGGACTATGGTTATGCTAAATACAGAAATAAATTTCGCAAAAAATCCTAAAGAATTCGGTCAGTTTTTTGAAATGAGACTTCCTGTAAATGGTAAAGTCGATCAAGAAAAAATAAGCAAGATGATGCAAGAGGTTGATTCTTATAGAAATTTTGCTGCATATACTGATAAAATTGGCATTAGTAAAAGTGTAGCAAATACTCCATTTTTTAGTATTCATACTTTTTATTTTAAACAAGCAAACGGAGAAAACTATTTACCAGCAAGATGGAAATTAGTTCCAAGTGAAGGTGTGGCATATTTAAATGAAGCACAAATGAAAAGTGCGAGTAGTGATTTTTTAAAAGAAGATTTCCAAAATCGTGTAAAAGCTAATAAGCCGGTTGAGTATAAAATGTATTTAGTATATGCAAATAAAAATGATATTACCAATGAAACAACGGCTTTATGGAGCGGTAAGCACAAAGAAAGTCTAGTTGGGACTTTTAAGGTTAATGCCTTGAGCGATGAAGATTGTAATTTTGATGTATATTTTCCTTCGGATGTACCTCAAGGGGTTAATCCACCACAAGATCCTTTATTTGATGTAAGAAATGAAGCTTATGCTATAACTTTTGGTAAGCGTCAATAAAATTTAGCTCTTTAAGAGCTAAATTCTTTGTTAAATTCAACTTCTAAAAAACTTATATTTGTTATAATTTGGCTAAAAATTCAGCTTAGGAAAATACATGCCAAAAAGAACAGATATAAAAAATATATTATTAATAGGCAGTGGGCCTATCATTATAGGTCAAGCTTGTGAGTTTGATTACTCAGGAACTCAAGCGGCAAAAACTTTAAAAGAGCTAGGTTATAGAGTAGTTTTGATCAATTCTAATCCGGCTACGATTATGACAGATCCTGAATTTGCTGATGCAACTTATATAGAACCAATTACCAAAGAAAGTATTCTAAGTATTATCAAAAAAGAAAAAATCGATGCGATTTTACCTACTATGGGTGGCCAAGTTGCTTTGAATGTTGCTATGGAAGTTTATGAAAGTGGCGAGCTTGCAGATATAAAATTTTTAGGTGCAAATCCTGAAGCGATTAAAAAAGGCGAAGACAGACAAGTTTTTAAAGAATGCATGAAAAAAATTGGCATGGATTTACCAAAATCTATGTATGCGTATAATTATGAAGAGGCTTTAAAAGCTGTTGATGAGATTGGCTTTCCTTTGATGATTAGAGCTTCTTTTACCTTAGGTGGTGCAGGAAGTGGCGTGGTATATAATATGGATGAGTTTGCAGAACTTGCAAATACTGCTTTAGCGCTAAGCCCTATCCATGAAATTTTAATCGAAGAAAGCTTGCTTGGTTGGAAAGAATACGAAATGGAGGTCATTAGAGATAAAAATGACAATTGTATTATCGTTTGCTCTATTGAAAATGTCGATCCTATGGGAGTTCATACAGGCGATTCTATTACTATAGCTCCTGCTTTAACTTTGACTGATAAAGAATACCAAGCGATGCGTAATGCTTCTTTTGCTATTTTAAGAGAAATTGGAGTAGATACAGGTGGATCAAATGTGCAATTTGCTATCAATCCAACTAATGGTAGAATGATAGTTATTGAAATGAATCCTAGGGTTTCAAGATCTTCAGCCCTAGCTAGTAAAGCTACGGGCTATCCTATAGCTAAGGTAGCTACGCTTTTAGCAGTTGGATTTAGTTTAGATGAGATTAAAAATGATATCACAGGAACTCCTGCTTCATTTGAACCGGTAATTGATTATATCGTAACTAAAATTCCTCGTTTTACTTTTGAAAAATTCCCAAATGCAAGCACAGAGCTTGGCACTGCTATGAAAAGCGTGGGTGAGGTTATGGCTATAGGGAGAACTTTTAAAGAAAGTATTCAAAAAGCACTTTGCTCACTTGAGAGAAATTTAAGTGGGTTTGATACTATAGAATGTGATAAAAATGAGCTTTTAGCAAAAATCCGCCAAGCTAATGAAAAACGCTTGCTTTATATAGCACAAGCTTTTAGAGAAGGTTTTAGCACACAAGAGCTTTTTGAGCTTTGCAAAATAGATCCTTGGTTTTTAAATCAAATCAAAGAAATAGTGGAATTTGAAAATCAAATAGATATGGATATTTTAAGTAATAAGCAACTATTAAGAAAAGCTAAAACCTTAGGTTTTTCAGATAAAAAAATTGCTAGCTTAATTAATCAAAAAGATAATCTTGAGTTAAGCCAAAATGATATTTATTATGCAAGAATGAAACACAAAATCATCGCTCAATATAGTGAAGTAGATACTTGTGCAGGAGAATTTGAAGCACTGACCCCGTATTTATACTCAAGTATTAATACAAATGAAGCTACGCAAGTAAAAGAAAGTAAAGATAAAAAAGATAAAAAAGTGATGATTATAGGTGGTGGACCAAACCGCATAGGACAAGGCATTGAGTTTGATTATGCTTGCGTGCATGCTTCTTTTGCTCTAAAAGATATGGGTGTAAAAACTATAATGTATAACTGTAACCCAGAAACGGTTTCAACAGATTATGATACGAGTGATATTTTGTATTTTGAGCCAATTGATTTTGAGCATTTAAGAGCGGTTATTGATAGAGAAAGACCCGATGGAGTGATAGTGCATTTTGGTGGTCAAACCCCGCTTAAATTTGCAAAACGCCTTAGTGCTTTTGGAGCAAAGATTATAGGAACAAGTGCAAGGGTAATAGATTTAGCTGAAGATAGAAAGAAATTTGCTAAATTTATTGAAGATCTAGGTATAAATCAACCTAAAAATGGCACAGCCATAAGTGTAGAAGAAGCGATTATAAAAGCAAATGAGATAGGTTATCCTGTGCTTGTTAGACCAAGTTATGTTTTAGGTGGTCGTGCAATGCGTGTAGTGCATGATGAGAGTGAGCTTAGACTTTATATGCAAGAAGCAGTAGATGTGAGTGATAAATCTCCGGTATTAATCGATCAGTTTTTAGATAATGCAACTGAGCTTGATGTAGATGCGATAAGTGATGGAAAAGAAGTTTATGTAGCAGGTATTATGGAGCATATTGAAGAAGCAGGAATTCACTCAGGCGATAGCGCTTGCTCTTTACCTGCTGTAAATATTGATGAAGCTATGCTTGAAATGATTGAGCAAAAAACAAAAGATATTGCTTTAAATTTAGGTGTAGTAGGACTTTTAAATATACAATTTGCTATTTATGATAATAAACTTTATATGATAGAAGTAAATCCAAGAGCTAGTAGAACCGTGCCTTTTGTGAGCAAAGCCACAGGAATTCCTTTAGCTAAGGTTGCAACGCGCATGATGTGGCAAGGAAATTTAAGAGAAAGCTTGAAATTTTATGACACCTTTAAAGTGGTAGAGGAAAAAAACGGAATTTTAAGAGCTAAAAAACCAAAACATATTAGTGTAAAATCAGTGGTATTTCCTTTTGCTAAACTTAGCGGAAGCGATCTTGAGCTTGGACCTGAAATGCGCTCAACCGGTGAAGTTATGGGAGTAAGTAAAGATTTTGATAACTCTTATGCAAAAAGCCAACTTGCTTCTTCAAATTTCTTACCAGAAAGTGGTAATGTGTTTTTATCACTAAGAGAGCAAGATAAAAAATATGCAGTAGATTTAGCTAATGAGTATATTAAGCTAGGATTTAAAATCATTGCTACGAGTGGAACTTATAAAGTTTTACAAGAAGCGGGCTTGGAGTGTGAGTTTGTGCATAAAATTTCTGAAGGACGCCCGAATGTAGAGGATAAATTAAAAAATTCTCAAATTCAACTTGCTATAAATACTAGCGATGAGCATAGTTTTAAAGGCGACACTAAAAAAATTAGAGCAAATATTTTACGCTTTAAAATCCCATATTTTACAAATCTAAGAGCAGCTTATGCGGGGATTAAAGCTATCAAAGCTATACAAAATAAATCATGTCTTGAAGTAAAGAGCTTACAAGAATACTTAAAAACATGATTTATCTTGCTCAAACTGATACAACAGCAGGGTTTTTAAGTAAGGACTTAAAAGCCCTTAATACTTTAAAAAAAAGGCCCTTAAAGAAAGATTGTTTAATTACTACGGCTAAATTTAGTGAGCTTAAAAAACTTACAAGAGTGCCAAATTATTTTAAAAATACTATTAGAAAATCCAAAAAAACTACTTTTTTATATCCTAATTCTAAAGCAATACGCGTTGTGAAAGATTGCACTCATGAGGAATTTTTAAAAAAGTTTGATTGGCTTTATTCTACTTCTGCAAACATTCATGGAAAAAAATTTGATCTAAATTGGGCTATGCAAAATGCAGATAAAATAGTAGATGAAAAGTTTTTTGAAAGTGGAGCCTCAAAGATTTTTAAACTTCGAGGCATTAAAAAAGTTAAACTGCGTTAATTTCCAAGCGGCCAAAATACTTTTGGCTCTTCGCCGATTTTTGCTTGTCCATGATACATTCCAAGTTTATCTTTAGTCCAAGCATAACCAACTTTTCCATTTTTATCTATTGAAATAATTCCGCCTGTACCACCAAGTTTTGCAACTTGTTTGATAGTTTCTTGGGCTGCTTTTTGCACTGAAAGTTTTTTGTATTTATACAAAGACGCAACTTCATGGGCTGCAGCTACTCTTATGTAAATGTCACCTGTTCCTGTGCAAGAAATTGCTACTGAGTCATTATTTGCATAATTTCCTGCTCCTATGATAGGAGAATCCCCAATGCGTCCTGTCATTTTATTTGTAGTGCCACCTGTGCTTGTACCTGCTGCTAGGTTGCCATTTTTATCTAAAGCTATTGCACCTACTGTGCCTAAATATGGCTCGGTGCTTACACCAAGATGAGCTTTTGCCTTATCACTATCTAATAAAACTTCCTTGCTTTTTTTAGCTTCTTGAAGTTGTTTGTATCTGTGCTCTGTAAAGAAGTATTTTTGTCCTACTATTTCTAAGCCATGTTTTTTGGCTAATTTATCAGCACCCTCGCCCGCTATTAAAGTATGGGGTGTTTTTTCCATAACAAGTCTTGCTGCCTCTATAGGGTTTTTAATCGTCCTAGCCATAGCAACTGCACCTGCTTTTAAATTTTTTCCATCCATTATAGATGCATCAAGCTCATTAAATCCATCAGAGGTAAAAACAGCACCTTTCCCAGCATTAAATTCAGGACTATCTTCCATTACTTTAATAGCGGCTATAACTGCATCAACCGAGCTCCCTCCTTTTTCAAGTATGCTTTGACCTGCTTTTAAAGATTCTTTCATTACCTTTTCTCTTTTGGCAAATTCTTCTTTGGTAAGTCCTAAGCCACTTGTTCCACCATGTATAACGATAATTGGCTCAAAATCTTTTGCAAAGACATTATTGCTTAGTAAAAATATTAAACTAGTTAATGTCAATAAAATTCTTTTACTACAGGTTAAAAATTTCATTATTTACTCCTTTTTTAAAATTATTTATTATATTTAATAAAAATTAAATATAACTAAAATTTAATTAATAAATGAGTATTTTTAGGACAAAAATTCTACTTTTTATTTTTATAGGTGTTATTTTTGAAAAATTTTTTAGAAATTAATTAAAATGTTTTTATATTTATTGCAAAATTAGGAGGTATTTTAATGTTTAAAACTATTGTAGCTAAGAAAATATCATTTTTCACAGCTTTGATTTTGGTTGTTGGATTTGGTATTTTTGTTGGACTAAATTATTATTCGTCTAAAACGGATATTCTTCAAAGTATTGTAAGTGGAAAGCAAGAAAGTGTTAAAAATGGAAAAAATTTTTCAGATTTATACTTCAATACCAAGATAGAGAATATTAAAAAAATCGCTGCAAATATTATTGAACATAAAAATGTAAGTGAGGAATATATTGGTTCTTTTTTAGAAAAGATGTTTGGTTTTTATTCTTTTAATGCTATTTATGTTGGGTATGAAAAAGATGGTAGCTTGATTGATGTAGATATTAATTCTAAAGGAAAACATTTTATTTTAAATCAAGAAAAAGATGGTTTTGATGCTAGAGAACGCGTGTGGTATCAAAATGCAAAAAATAAAAATAAGGTAAGCATTTCAGAACCTTTTTTAGATGTCATAACTAAAAAAATAGCTTTGTCAGTGTCAATTCCGATTGTTATTGATGGGAAATTTTATGGAGTTTTAGCAGGTGAGTTTTTTCTAGATGATATACGCAATGCTTTTGGAAGATTAAAAACTACTGCAAGTAATAATGTGTTTTTAATCAATGAAAGAAAGGAAATGATAGCTCATTCTTCTGCTAATATAGATTTTTATGAAGACAATGAAGTTAAAGAAGTGTTAAAAAATTTTGTTAATGTTGCAAGTGTAACTCCAAATGAAACTACTGATTTGATTTTGTATAAACTTAAAGGTCAAGAACGCTTAGCTGTGTGTATTATGGGAGAAAATTCTTTAACTTTGTGTTCTTCTAATGCTTTGAGTGATTATGATGAGGTTTTAAACGGACTTTTAATTACCCAAGTTATATTTGGTGTGATTTTTGTCCTTGTTATTATCGTTATTTTGGGTGGTATGATAGAGCATTTTCTTAAGAAAATTATATTTATTAAAGAAGCTTTAGAAGATTTTTTTGAAAGTTTAAACTACAAAGGCGATATGAAAGATATAGATTTAAATATCAAAGGAAATGATGAATTTGCTATTATTGGTAAAGAAATCAATAATGGTATAAAAAATATCCAAAAGAATTTAAAGCAAGACAAGAAGGCTGTGTTTGAAAGTGTTCAAAAGTTGAAAGAGATAGAACTTGGAGATTTATCTGTTAGAATTGATAATGATCCTATAAACCCTCAACTAATAGAGTTAAAAAATGTATTAAATGAATTGCTTGATATTTTAGAAGAGAAAATAGGATCAAACATCAACGAGCTTGATAGAGTGCTTGAAAGTTATAAGGCTTTAGATTTTTCAACACAGGTTGAAAATGCAAAAGGAAGTGTAGAAATAACAACAAATGTTTTAGGTTTAGAAATCAAAAAGATGTTGATTTCTTCTTCTAAATTTGCACATAAACTAACTATACAATGTGAAAAACTAGAAGAATTTATGCAAAAACTTGTTGATGGAACTTATTCTCAATCAAATTCTTTGGAAAAATCCATAAAAGCAGTAGAGCAAATAAACATTTCTATGCAAAATGTTGGAGGTAAAACTACAGAGGTTGTTTCTCAAGCTGAAAATATTAAAGAAGTAGTAAATGTGATCAAGGACATAGCAGAACAAACAAATTTATTAGCATTAAATGCTGCCATAGAAGCTGCTCGTGCGGGCGAACATGGCAGAGGTTTTGCTGTGGTTGCTGATGAGGTGCGTCATTTGGCTGAAAAGACAGAAAGAAGTTTAGGTGAGATAGAAGCTAATGTAAATAT
The DNA here is from genome assembly GCF_025772845.1 of Campylobacter sp. CNRCH_2014_2849. NCBI lineage: Bacteria > Pseudomonadati > Campylobacterota > Epsilonproteobacteria > Campylobacterales > Campylobacteraceae > Campylobacter > Campylobacter sp. CNRCH_2014_2849. The sequence continues at coordinate 71,925 of NZ_JAKMSW010000005.1, forward strand.
TTTAGTTCAAAGTGTTAATGATGTTTCTATATCAATGCATGAACAAACTCAAAGTATTTCACAAATCAATGATGCGATAATTCAACTAGAAGATGTCACAAAAGAAAATGTAAAAATAGCTAATTTTACTAATGAAACTACTAAAGAAGTAGGGGATATTTCTCAAGATATATTAAAAGAGGTAGAAAGTAAGAAAATTTAATACCAAGGAGCTTATTATTTTGTAATTTTGGTTATAATTTGCACTTTTAAAAAAAGGTAGATTATGATTGAAAGAACAAAAATAAGCTCTAATTTTGGTTGGTTTATGGTAATTTTAGGTGGTTTGGTTGAGTGTTTTTGGGTAAGTGGTTTAAAATACTCTACTGAAATTTGGCATTATGCTTTAACAGCCATTGGAGTTTGTATATCTTTTACATGTTTTTTGAAAGCTTGTGAAAGACTTGAAGTAAGTATTGCTTATAGTGTTTTTGTAGGTATTGGCACGGTTGGAGTGGTGCTTAATGAGATGTTTATTTTCAATGAGCCAAGCTCTATTACCAAGCTTACTTTAATAGCCATTTTGCTTTTAAGTATCATAGGCCTTAAAATCATTAGCAAGGAAGCTAAGTAATGGAATGGTTCTTTTTGTTTTTGGCGACTGCTTTTGAAATTTTTGGCGTGATTATTATGAAACAACTTGTAAGCACTAAAAATAAGCTTTATCTTTTAGCTTTGATAGTGTGTTTTGCTTTTTCATTTGGATTTTTAAGCCTTAGTATGCAAAGTATTGCTATGAGTGTGGCTTATTCTATATGGACAGGAGCTGGAACTGCAGGCGGGGTTATCATAGGGGTGCTTTTTTATAAAGAAAGCAAAAGCTTTTTAAAGCTTTTTTTGATTGCTCTTATCATTGCTTGCACCGTGGGTTTAAAAATACTTTCATAGGTTTAAAATGAAAATATACATTAGCGGTATAGACACAGATGTTGGTAAAACTTATCTAAGTGCTAGAATTTGTAAAGAATTGGGTTTTGATTATTTTAAGCTTATCCAAGCAGGCACGCCAAAAGATAGCGAGGTAGTAGCTGAGTTTAGCCCAAAAACTAAGATTTTCAAAGAAGGCGTGTTTTTACAAACTCCTGCTTCACCACACAAAGGTAGGATTTTAGAGAATTTAAATTATAAAGCTTTTGATATACAAATTCCACAAAGTGATAAACTCATCATCGAGCTAGCTGGTGGGCTTTTTTCGCCCCTTGATGATGAAAAAACAATGATTGATTATATGAGTGCGTTTAAGCACCCTACGATTTTAGTCGCAAAAGACTATCTAGGAAGTATCAATCACACGCTTTTAAGCATAGAAGCACTAAAACAAAGAGATATTAAAATCCTTGCTTTAATCTTAAAAACCCAAGATACTTTTAGCAAGGATTTTATAAGCAATTACGCTAAAATTCCTATCATAGAATTTGATGATAAAGTGTGTGAAAAACTTTCAAAAATCCTTGAAAATCTCTCTTAAAGACTGCACTATATAAGCAATTTCATCTTCATTTATAACATATGGTGGCATGAAATAAATTGTATTTCCAAGTGGTCTTAAAAGCAAGCCTTTTTCTAAGGCTCTTTGAAAGACTTCAAGTCCTGCTCTTTGATATTTGCTTTTTTGTATATCAAATGCACTTACCATGCCTAAATTTCTAAAATTTCCTAAAAAGTCAAATTCTTTTAAACTCTCCCATTGAGTTTTTATAAAAGCACTTTTGATTTTATTTTTTGCGATGATATTTTCTTTTTCAAAAATATCCAAAGTCGCATTAGCCGCTGCACAAGCTAGGGCATTACCCGTGTAAGAGTGAGAGTGTAAAAAGGCCTTTTGGCTCTCATAGCTATCATAAAATTTCTCATAAATTTCATCTTTAGTAAGCACCACTGAAAGTGGTAAATACCCACCCGTGATAGCTTTAGAAAGACATATATAATCAATGCTTTGTGAGCAATAATCAAGCGCAAACATTTCCCCTGTGCGTCCAAAACCTGTGGCTATCTCATCAAATATCACTTGCACGCCATAATCTTTAGCAAGTTTAACTGCCTCATCTAAATACCCAAGCTCGTACATATGCATATTGCCCGCACATTGAAGTAAAGGCTCAAGTATAAAAGCACAAATTTCATGATGATGATTTTTTAAAATGCTTTCTAGAATTTCGAGTTCTTTTGTATAGTTTTTACTTGTTGGCACAGGCGTTGTGATACTTTTTAAAAGTAAAGGCTTATAGGTTTTTTTATAAAGTGCTACATCGCCAACGCTTAATGCACCTAAGGTTTCTCCATGGTAAGAATTGCTAAGCGATAAGAATTTATCCTTTTTAGAGCCATTGTTTAAGTGGTATTGAAAACTCATTTTTAAAGCCACTTCTATGGCCGAACTACCATTGTCTGCAAAAAAACATTTATCAAAAGGTAAAAGCTCACAAAGTCTTTGTGAAAGCTTTATGATAGGCTCATGTGAAAAGCCTGCAAGTAAGACATGCTCTAAATTTTGAAGTTGATCTTTGATTTTTTCATTGATGTATTTATTACAATGACCAAAGATATTTACCCACCAAGAGCTAATGCAGTCTATGTAGGATTTTTCATCAAAATCATACAAATACACTCCTTTGGCCTTTTTTATAGGTATTAAAGGTAAAAATTCATGATCGCTCATTTGCGTGCAAGGGTGCCAAATGTGTTTTAAGTCTAGTTCTTTTAAATTCATTTTTACTTCTTTGATTTTTATTACTAATGATACTACAATTTTTACTCAAATTTATGCTTTAAAATGAAAAAAGGATTATTTAGAAAATGTTTATATAATTAGCTTTTATCTTAAATTTAAAGGTAAAGTATGAAAAAAGTTTTGATTATCTTAGCGATTTTATTTTTAAATTTTGCATATTCGCAAGAGGATTTATTTGTAAAAGGAATTAAAGCCTATGAGAGTGGTGATTATATAAATGCTATGAAGTATTACAAACAGGCTTGTGATTTGAATAGTGGAATCAGTTGCTCTAATCTTGGTGTCATGTATGAAGATGGAAAAGGTGTTGAAAAAGATAATTTCAAAGCAGTAGAATTTTATCAAAAAGCTTGCAAATTGAATGATAATGTAGGTTGCTCTCACCTTGGGTATATGTATGCAAATGGATATGGTGTAAAAAAAGATAATTTTAAAGCAATTAGTTTTTTTCAAAAGGCTTGTGATTTAAACAATGGTTTTGGTTGTAGTGCTACTGGTGTTATGTATGCAAATGGATATGGTGTAAAAAAGGATAATTTTAAAGCAGCAGAATTATATCAAAAAGCATGCGACTTAAATAATGGAAATGGCTGTTTTAATCTCGGAGCTATATATGCACTTGGAAAAGGCGTTAGAAAAGACACTTCTAAGGCTTTAGAATATTTTGGTAAAGCTTGTGATTTAAAAGATGATTTAGGTTGTCAAGCTTACGCAAGGCTTAAACAATAATGCAAATTGCACAAATTTTAGATGAGTTGAAACAACAAGATAATTTTAGAATTCTACGCTCATTAGGGCATGAGGGAAAATATGTTATTTATAATGAGCAAAAATTGCTGAATTTAGCGAGTAATGATTATCTAAATTTAAGCAATGAAAAAGCATTGAAGCAAGATTTTTTAACGCATTTAAAAGAATTTGAATTTTCTAGTTCAAGTTCAAGAAGCTTGAGTGGAAATTATGCGATTTTTGATGAATTTGAAAGCTTTTTAGAAGCTAAGCTAGGCAGAAAAATCTTGCATTTTAACAATGGCTATGCCTTAAATGTTAGCTGTTTGCAAGCTTTAGCAAGCATTAAAAATACTTTATTTTTAGCAGATAAGCAAGTTCATGCAAGTATCATCGATGGTTTAAGGCTTGGCGGGGCTAAATTTATAAGATTTAAACACAATGATATAAAGCATTTACAAAGCTTAGTGCAAAAGTATTACAAAGAATTTGAAAATATTATCATCATAAGTGAAGCGCTATTTAGTATGGATGGAGATTTTGCGCCTATAAAAGAATTCATAAATTTGAAAAAAGAATTTAAAAATATCAAAATTTACATCGATGAAGCTCATAGCATAGGTTGTTTTGGAGATGATGGTTTGGGTTATGTGAAATTTTTAGGCTTAGAAAAGGAAGTGGATTTTTTAGTTTTTACCTTTGGTAAGGCCATAGCTTCCATGGGAGCTTGCATGATAAGTGATGAAAAAGATTTTTTTATCAACAAAGCAAGGGCCTTTATATACTCAACTGCCATTGCGCCTATCAATATAGCTTGGACTTTGCATGTTTTTAAGCATTTGCATGAATTTAATGCTCAAAGAAAAGAGCTTTTAGAGTTAAGCACTTGGTTTAAAAATGCTTTGGCAAATAAAGGTGCAGTTTTAGGCGAGGCTTATGTGATATCTTTTATTTTAGGGCAAAATGCACTAGCTAGTGAAATTTCACAAAAGCTTTTAGAAAATGGTATTTTTGCACCTGCTATTAAAGAGCCAACCGTGGCTAAAAATACAGCTAGAATTCGTTTTTCTTTGCATGCTGGGCTAGTGAAAAAAGACTTAGAAAAGGTTTTGGAGGTACTTTGAAAACTCATTTTTTACATGAAAATGCAAATTCATCTGAGTTGATTTTATTTTTTTCAGGATTTTGCTCGCATTTTAGCCATTTTACGCATTTAAAAAGTGATGTAAATGTTTTAATGGCGTATGATTATACGAGTTTTGATTGGGAATTTGATCTTCATAAATTTGAAAAAATCACTCTTGTTGGCTTTTCTATGGGAGTTTGCATAGCGAGTAAAATTTTAAAAGATATAAAATTTGATAAAAAAATAGCCATAAATGGCACAAATTTACCTATAAATGATGAATTTGGGATTAAAGAAGCTATTTTTAAGCTAACGATGAAAAGATTTGCTTTGGAAGATTTTAAAACAAATTTGCTTGAAAAAAGAATGAGTTTAAGTGATGAATTTTACTTTGAAAAAGATGAGTATTTAAAAGAAGAACTTTTAAGTTTATATGAGTTTTGCACTAAAAACTTAAATGAAAATTTCACTTGGGATAAAGCCATAATTAGCAAAGATGATAAGATCTTTCCACCAAAACATGTTTTAAATTTTTTTAAAGAAAAGGCAATGTTTATCGATGAGCCACATTTTGCATTTTTTAAATACCACACTTGGGAAGAGCTTTGCAAACTTTCATAAGAGCAAAAGATACTTATAGCGCAAATACACCAGTGCAAAAAGACATGGTTAAAGAGCTTTGTAAAATGCTTAGTGAGAATGATTTGAGCGATTTTAAAGCGGTATTTGAGTTTGGCTGTGGAGTAGGGGTTTTTAGTAAGGCTTTGCAAGAGTGTATTAAATTTAAGCATTATTTTTTAAATGATATTTATCCTTTTGAAAATCCTTGCAAGTTTGATGAATTTGGCGTTTTTGATATGAATGAACTTAAAAATCATCATTTTTACACGAAAAAATTTGATCTTATAGCTTCAAATGCTTGTATGCAGTGGCTAAAGATAGATGAGCTTTTAGAAAATTTTGCAAGCATGCTAAATAAAAATGGGATTTTGCTTTTTTCTACTTTTGGAGAAAAAAATTTCACTCAAATAAAACAAAGCACTAATTTATCACTTGAATATTTAACTTTAGAGCAAATTAGGCAAAAGCTTTCTAAAAATTTTAAGATCATAAAAGCAAAAGAAGAATTAAAAGAGTTAAAATTTGATGATACTTTGGAGCTTTTTAGGCATTTGAAATTAAGCGGAGTAAATGCTTTGAGTGAAAAATTTTTCATAAGCAAGGCATTTTTAAAAAACTATGAAAAAGAATTTCAAAATACCTTGACTTATCATCCTTTATTTTTTCTAGTTAGAAAACTATAATCGCTAATGTTTTAAGTAAAATGGATAGGTAAAAAATATCAAATGGATTAAATTTAATCCATAGTGAAACAATACGCTCATCCATAAGCTTTTTGAGTATTTATAAGCTAAGCCATAAATCACACCTGCAACACTAGCAAATACAATCATCAAAACACCGCTTTTATAATGCACTAATCCAAAAGCTATGCTTGCGATTAATAAAGCAAGATTGGGGTGAATAAATTGTGTAAGTCTTTGTTGGAGATAACCTCTAAAAAAAGCTTCTTCTACTAAAGCAACTAACAAAAGATTTGAAAATAAAAAATATAAAATCCATGATGGTATGCTTATTTCTAGTTTGATAACACCCAAATACCAAGGCACGCACAGCAAAAGAATAGGAGATAAAAGCAATAAGCTCCATTTTAGCACTGAAGCTTTGGTGTAGTTTGTGTTTTTAAATAAAATAGGAAAAAGTATAAAAAGTATAAAAACCCCTAGTGGCTTGTCAATACTAAAGTAAAGATTAAAAGGTGCGCTATTTGTGCTTACATAAACTTGATCTAAAACTTTGATGTTATTTACACCAGGGATAAAATGAAGAAATAAAGCTAAAGCATAGATAAATAATGCTATTTCTAATATGAAAATTTTTTTATACTGATACAATATAGCCGTTATAAAAACTAATACATTAATCACTATAAAAGTTATATCTATAATTTTAAATACATATCCCAACAAGACTGAAAAGAGTAAAAAAATATACGAAATTTTGACTTTATCAAATGAAAGCAATATCAAAGAAATAGCCAAAAAAAGATGAGTGCTTAAAGCTAACATATAAAATCCTTGTTTATAATTGATCTAGATATAGTTTTACTACTTCTTCTCTTAGGTAAAGCTTTTTTAAATCATTTACATTTATATATTTAAGACAAAAGTGTAAATTTTGTTACTTTTTATAAAACTTACAATTTGTCTATATTGTTTTAAATTCCAGTTTGTGTTTTTACCTAGCTTGATGATATTTATAATTTTTACCTTTGTAGTGAAAAATTTATTATTATCTTTTATAATACCTTTATTGAGTGTAATTAAGATATTAAAAATTTTAAAGTAGAAGCAGATAAAATGCATTTTGTTTGCTTTTTTAAAATCGTTTTATTTTCTTTTTCATGAAAAAATTTTTTAATTCTTTTTGATCTCTTATAGCAATGTTTTCTTTGATGATTTTAAATCCTGCTTTTAAAAAGAAATTTTTAGCGCTAAGGCTAGCAAAAGTATAAATTTCACTATAAGGGTAGTTTTTAAGAGCAAATTCTAATAAAGCTTTACCATAACCTTGATGAGCATAGTTTGTATGAGTAAAGCAAAGATCGAGTGTTTTTTCTTCTAAATTTATACTTATAAAAGATACAATTTGGCCTTTTTCTTCATAAATAAAACCTAGTTGATTTTGAAATTTTTCTTCCCAAGCTTTTTGGTTTATATTAATCCAAGCACGAATTTGTTCTTTTGTATAATCATTTTTACAAAGAATGGATACGCTTTGCTTAAAAAGCTTGATACAAGGAGCTAAGTCTTTTATATCAAGCTTTCTTATCAAGCACTTTCCTTAAAGCCAAAGAAGCTAGAGCAAGTCCAAAAGAAGCTGTTACACCCATAAATGAGCCAAGATCTTTACAATGGGCTTCTTCATCTGAAAATACCACATCAAAATCCCCTTTAAAGCCCGATTTTCTAAGTTCATAGCGGAATTTTTTAGCTAAAGCATCGCCATGTGTTTTAAATATGCTTGTCGTTTTAATACGCGTTGGATCAAGCTTTCTAGCTCCACCGGTTGATGAGATAAAAATTTGCTTTTTCAAATCAAGTAAATTAGCCAAAGCAACCTTAGCAGGTATATCATCAATCGCATCGATGATAAGATCAAATTCACTCAAATTAAAACTTTTCAAAAACTCATCATCGATTTTACTGACTATACCTTTAGCATTGTAAATACGCTCAAAAACCTTAGCTTTTTCTTCGCCTATATTTTCACTATGAAGCTGGCGGTTTTGATTAGTAGTTTCAAATTTATCCGCATCAATTAAAGTTAGATTACTAAAGCCACTTCTAAAAAGCGCATCAACACAAATTCCACCAACTCCACCAAGCCCACAAACTAAAACTTTAGTGTTTTGAATTTTGATAAAATTTTCTTCATTAATAAGCCATTTTATACGCGTGTATCTATCCATTTTTCATCCATTTTTTGAGATTTTTCATTTGTTTATAAGCTGTTAGATCAAGCATTATAGGGGTTATTGTGGCATAGCCTTGTTTTAAAAGTGCTATGTCTGAGTCTTTTTCATTTTCATGATCAAGATTAGCAGCAGCTAGCCAGTAGTATTCTACACCTCTTGGATTTGTATTTGAGTGTGCTTTATAGCTATAAATTCTTTTACCTGCTTTGCAAATTTTTAAGCCTTGAAAGGCTGTTTTGCTAGAAGGAAAGTTGATATTTAAAAATTCTTTTTTATCTAAAGGAAAGCCCTTTTCAAAGATATTTTTGACTATTTTTTTAGTAAGTTTTAAAGCAAGTTTATAATCAAGCTCTTTTTGATTATCTTTGTAAAATTGCGATAAAGCAATGGCAGGAATTCCATGAAGTACTGCTTCCATAGCACCTGCGCAAGTTCCTGAGTAGGTTATATCCTCGCCTACATTAGCACCTTTGTTAATTCCACTTATGACAAGATCAGGCAAACGCTTTTTATATAAAGCATGTAAAGCTAGATAAATACAATCTGCAGGCGTGCCATCATCAAGCTTGTAAAATCTTTTACCAACCTTATGAAATCTCAAAGGCTTAGTTAGTGTTATGGAGTGTGAGCATGCTGATTTTTCACTAGCAGGAGCTACTATGGTAATTTTAGCTTTAAAATGCTTTCTTAGCATTTTTATAAGCTTTTTTAAACCCTCACTTTCATAGCCATCATCGTTTGTTATTAAAATTTCTTTCATGTTTTTTCCTTTTTTTAAATTCTAACACAAGTAATACAATATTTTTTTATTACTAAATTGTTTTTTCATTTTTTAAATATTAAAATTATAGTTTTGATTAATTTTTTAAAGGAAAGAATGATGTCAAAACTTTTACTTTTTAGTGCTTCTGGCTATAAAGATAGCGCTTATTTAAGTCATACTAGAGAATTTATAGATGATTTTTTAAAAGAAAATTCCATGAAAGATGAAGAAATTCTTTTTATACCTTATGCGGGTGTTAGAAGGACTTATGATGCTTATGAAGCTAGAGTAAAAGAAGGCTTGAAAAAAGATAATATCAAATCATTACACCATTTTGAAAATTTAAAAGAAGCGATTTTAAATGCAAGGGTTTTTTTAGTAGGTGGTGGCAATAGTTTTATGCTTTTGCATAAATTATATGAAAATGATTTGCTTGAAGTGTTAAAAGAGTGTATTGAAAAAGGGGCTTGTTATATAGGTTGGAGTGCAGGCTCAAACATAGCAGGTCTTAGCATAAAAACAACTAATGATATGCCTATTGTTATGCCAAAAAGTTTTGATAGTTTAGGGGTTTTTCCTTGTCAAATCAACCCACATTTTATTGGCGGGAAAATTCCTGGACACAACGGAGAAAGTAGAGAAGAGCGTTTGGAAGAGTTTTTATTAACTAATCCAAAAGACATTGTTTATGCTATACCGGAGGGTTCTGCATTAAAAGTGCAAGATGATAGCTTAAAAATCATAGGTTATCATGATGTGTTAAAGCTAAGTCATCCTTTTAATGTAGAATATTTAAAAATCAATCAAATAACTAAAATCTAAAGGAGAAAAATGCAAACTTTTTATCTTTTAGCTGCGATTTTTGGTATTGTGGCTGTGGTTTATTTGCTTATTAAAAAAGTAGAAACAAAAACAGCTTTAATTAGTGTTGGTTTTATTTTATGTTTGATTTCACTTAAGCCCATTGAAGCTTTGAGTGCTTTTACACATGCTATGGTGCAACCTGCTTTGATTAAGGCAATTTGTGCAAGCATGGGCTTTGCTTTTGTGATGAAAGTGACTAAATGTGATAAACATTTGGTTAAAATACTTACAACACCTTTGAAAAATGTAGGATTTTTCTTAATCCCACTTGCTTTTATGGTGACTTTTTTTATCGCTATAGCTATACCTTCAGCGGCAGGATGTTCAGCTGCAGTTGGTGCGACTTTAATACCACTTTTAATGGCTTCGGGTATAAAACCTGCCATGGCAGCAGCAACAGTGCTTTGTGGAACTATAGGAGGAATTTTAAGTCCAGGTGTTTCTCATACGGCTTTGATTTCTGAAATTTCAGGGAAAAATATACAAGAAATTGTTTTAACTCAAACTCCAAATGCATTAACAGCAGGAGTGATAGTGATGATTTCTTTGATGATTATGGCAGTGATTTTTAAAGATTATCAAAAAGGGCAAGTTTTTGAAGTGGCTAATCAAAACAAGACTGAAGATAATATTGAAAAAGTAAATGCATTTTATGCGCTTATGCCTTTAGTGCCTTTAATTGTACTAATCATAGGCGCAAGTCCTTTAAATGATTATGAGTTTTTAACATGGACAAAACAAGTTGGAGTTGCTGAAGCTATGCTTTTAGGAGCGATTATAGCTTTAGTAGTAACTATGAGCAAGCCTGATAATATTTTTAAAGAGTTTTTCAATGGCATGGGAAAATCTTATGCAGAGATTATAGGGATTATCATAGCTGCTAGTGTTTTTGTTGCGGGTTTAAAAGCATGCGGTGTAATTGATATTATCATAGAATGGCTTAAAAATGAACAGCATTATGTGCGTTTTGGTGGAACTTTTATACCATTTTTAATGGCTATGATTACAGGTAGCGGTGATGCTGCTGCTATGGCATTTAACAAGGCTGTAACTATTCATGCTCAAGATCTTGGTTTTGATCAAGTTAAACTTGGTACTGCAGTGGCAATGTCAGCAGTGCTTGGAAGATACCTTTCGCCTATTTTAGGAGCTTGTATCATCGTTTCAGCTATAGCTGGGGTTAGTCCTTTAGAAATTGTTAAAAGAACTGCTTTGGGTTGTGTTGTTTCGGTGATTGTAATTGCTTTTGTGTTATTATAATTTTAAGCCTTAAAAGGCTTAAAATTATTTTGCGGCTAGGATGATGATTTCTTGTATAACTTTGCTCGCTGCTTTTAAAGATTTAACAGGTAAATACTCATAAATAGAGTGAAAATTATGTGCTCCAGTAAAGATATTTGGACAAGGTAGGCCTTTTTCTGAAAGTACCGCTCCATCGTATCCTCCACGCATAGGAATGATTTTAGTTTTGATATTTAAATTTTCATAAGCTTGTAAAGCAAGTTTAATAGGCAAAGATTTGGTTGTTTTTAGACTATTAAAGACATTTTTATAACGATCGTTAAGCTTAATGTTAATTCTTTCTTCTCCATATAGCTTTTTAAAACTATCGTTTAAATCTTGTAAAAATTGCATTCTTTGTTTGTATTTTTCATCATCAAATTCTCTAATATCTATTTTTAAAATAGTTTTAGCACTATTTCCCTTGAGTTCTTTAACCCAAAAATATCCTTCTTTATTTTCTGTGTATTCAGGTGCTTCGCCATTTGGAAGCATAGAGATAAATTTATGTGCTAAAAGTAAAGAATTAACTAATTTTCCCTTAGCACTCATAGGATGAGCAGATTTTCCTATAAATTCTACTTCACAATCTCCTGCATTCCAATTTTCATAAATAAACTCTCCTATCTCGCAACAATCTAAACAATATCCAAAATCAGCATTAATTTCTTTTATATCAAAAGCTTTTGCACCTCTTAAACCTTGTTCTTCATCAGGTAAAAAGCAAGCATAAATATCACCATGCTTAATATCAGGATTTTTAACAAAAAATTCAAGCATATCCATAATAGCTGCAATAGCTGCTTTATCATCAGCTCCAAGCAAGCTTGTGCCATCAGTGTGGATAATATCATCTCCTATGTAGTTTTTAAGCTCTTTAAATTCACTTTCTTTCAAATAAAGATCTAAGTTTTTATTTAAGCATATATCTCCACCTTGATACTTAGTGATTTGTGCTTTGGTGTCATTAGTTTGTTCCATACTTGTATCTAAATGCGCAAAAAAGGCTATTTTAGGAGCATTTGGAGTGTTTGCTGGTAAAAGAGCTGTGGTAATGGTGTTTTCTCTTCTTTTGATGTCTTTTAAACCTAGTTCTTGTAATTCTTTTTCAAGTAATTTTGCAAGCTCCATTTGATTAGGACTTGATGGCATAATGCCTTTGGCGCCATTTTCTCTACTTGTAGTAGTATTAATCTTAGTGTAATTTATAAATCTTTGTACAATATCCATAATTTTTCCTTTTTAGATTAAAATTAATAAAATTATAACAATTCATTTTTAAAATATTTGATCAATATAAGAAGATTTTATTAAATGATATTTTCTATCAAAATTTATTTAAAATTATGATAATATATTTAAATTTATATTTTTTAAGGAGAGAATATGCAAAAACTTAGATTTATGATGATATTGAGCGTATTTATAACTTTTTTTGTTGGATGTTCTTCTAAAGAAATCAATCCTTTAGGGCGTTCTTTTGGAGAATTTAGCGATGGAGATCCTTTGAAAATAGGTAAAAATCCAACTCCACCGGCTAAACAAAAAACACCAACTTTAGTGGAAGGTAAGAAAATCCCAGCTATACCACTTGAGCCACCTCTTATGAAAGTCAATACTTTTAAAGGAGATAATGCTGTAAAAGGACCATTACCAAGGCTTACATCAAGCAATGGATTTACTTCAAATGCTTTGTATGAAAATATAGGATTTGTAAGCGATTTTGTAACTATTATGAACCCAAATGGAGCTGCATTAACGGTTTGGGCTTTAAATCCAGGCAATTGGATATGGGGGTATAATTTATTTGATAGTAAATCTTTTGGTGATGCAAGAGTGTGGCAACTCATTGAATTTCCAAATAATACTGTGATGATTAAAAATGCAAAAACTTTAACTTGCTTAAATGCTTATGGTAATGGTATAGTACATTATCCTTGCGATCAGACAAATTTTGCACAATTTTGGAGATTATATCCTATGAGCAATGGTGCTTATCAAATTCAAAATTTTGCAACACAACAATGTATACAAACGACAGTTGGAAATGTAATGGAGGAATTTTATTTTGACTATTATAGTATTTATTTGACACCTTGTTTGAAATCAAAAGAAAAAAATTTAGATAGACAATGGAGCATTAGTGCGCCTGCTTTTCAAACAAGATCGCCTTATGCTTATACGGGAGAGTGATGATGAAAAAGATAGTATTTTTGATTTTTAGTTTTAATTTATTATTTGCTGCTTTGGAAAATTATAATAGCGGTACTTGGAATTTACAAGGTGCATCAGCTTCTACCGAAAGTAAGTGGAATATTAGTATAAGACAGCTTGTAACCGGTGCTAATCCTATGGATATTTTGGCTGTTCAAGAAGCAGGAGTTTTACCAAGTACTGCTATAATGACGCCAAGACAAGTTCAACCCGTGGGAGTTGGCATTCCTATTCATGAGTATGAGTGGAATTTGGGCTCATCAAGTCGTCCAAATTCAGTTTATATATACTACTCAAGAGTTGATGTTGGGGCAAATCGCGTAAATATGGCTATTGTGAGTAGAACGCGAGCTGATGAGGTGATAGTTTTACCGCCTCCAACCGTTGCTTCAAGGCCTATTATAGGAATTCGTATAGGAAATGATGCGTTTTTTAGCATACACGCTTTATCAAGAGGTGGTAATGATGCAGGGGCTATTATAAGTGCTGTGGATATGCACTTTAGGAATATGCCACAGGTTAATTGGATGATTTTAGGGGATTTTAACAGACCTCCTGGGACTATTGTAAATTTAATTGATCCGGATTTAAGATCTCGCATTAATATAGTCGCACCTCCTTCTTTTACACAAACAGGTGGCAATACAATTGATTATGCGATTACGGGAAATTCAAGCACTACATCTTTATATAGTCCGCCTAGAATTCTTGCAATCTTAGCTGTAGCAGGACTTAGGACTTTTTTAGCTTCGGATCATTTTCCTGTAAATTTTAGAAGACCTTAGGAGAAGATGATGAGAAAAATTTGTATTTTATTTTGCTTTATTTTAAGTTTTTTAAAAGCTGAAGTTTTATTTGATGATTTAGAAGATTTTACACCTATGTTCGCGATAAGATCTTTAGAAACAGGAATTTCACTTAGTCCTTTTAGATATAGCTCTGAAAAACTAGAAGAGCAAAATTGGTTTTTAAAAGAGATAATTCTTAGCGATGCGTTAAAACAAAAAGATAGATATGCCGTGCAACGCCCTTTTGGCTATGTGCAGTTTATAAACCCTAGAGGTGCTGATGTATGTTTAGCTGTCTTAAGTGAAAAATCTTTTGGAGTGAAATCTTGCAAGCAAGATTTACAAGATGGGCAAATGCAAACGGTTTTTTCTATCATGCCTACTACAAGTTCAGCTGTGCAAATTAGATCTTTAACTCATGGCGGGGTAAAATGCATGAGTACCTTTTATGAAGCGCGCGTACCTATAGAAAATCGTTTTGGCTTAGATGATTGCACTGTAAATCCTTCTGTGCCGATAGAGTTAAAAGAGTTATTTTTCTTTGCTCCTGCTATTGTTGAAGCAACTCCGATTTATTAAATTTACTTGCTATTTTAGCAAGTAAATTTTACTTTTTTAACGCAATATTTATTCATTTTTTTAAGTCAAAAAAAGATATTATTTTAACTTACAAATTTAAAGGTAAAGTATGGATTATAAAAAAGCATTTTATTCAAAATTAGAAGATTGTTATTTAGGTGCGAAAATCAAAAACTCGCAAAATCAAGCTAAAAATGGTTTTACAAATTTACTCGTTATAAAAGAAAAATATTTTCAAAAAATCAAAGACTATTTAGACACACAAAATCTTTATACAGATATTTATAATAAACTTTATAATTTTTTTAGCACTTATTTAAACGAAACAGGAACGCCGTTTTTTTACGATACACCTATGTATAAAAATATCTATGCAAGGGTATATTCAAACTCAAAAGACACAAGTCTTTTTTATAAAACACAAAATTTATACTATGTAAAATCAGATACTATTTACAATCCTTTAAGCTTGCGAAGTGAAGATAAAAAATATACTTTAAATTTTCTTACCGATGAGTATGAGCAAAATGCTGATAATAATAAAAGTAAAATCAATTTTTATTTGCAAAATATACAAGATGATAATATAAATATAAAAGTGATAAATTCTAAAAATAATGATGGCGCAAATGTTTTTAAACAAAACTCAAGTGAATTTAGCGATGTTTTTTTAAAGACTTTAAAAAATGCACAAATAAACATAAAAGAAGAAGAGCTAAAAAAGCTTTTTAAAACTTATAAAAAACAAAATGAAGTAGATTTTTTTATTCATAAAAATGCGAAAGAATTTTTAAAAGAACAATTTGATTTGTGGTTGTTTTCCTATGTGAATGATAGCATTACTGATTGGACTAAAGAAAAGATAGATGAGATCAACGATCTAAAACAAATCGCTTTTGCTATCATTGACATGATAGCTGACTTTGAAAACGAGTTAAAAGCTATATGGTTAAAGCCAAAATTTGCTAAAAACGCTCACTATGTATTTAGCTTAGATACCATTAAATCACATTCAAACAACGCTGATGAAATTTTAAAATCCATCTGCAAAGATGTAAAATTTAATGAGCAAATCACAGAATGGAAAGAATTAAATTTCATAAATGATGAGTTTGATATAAAGGCTATAAATGATGAAAAATACAAATTCTTACCGCTTGATACAAAGTATTTAAGCGAGGAAAATTATTATAAACTTTTGCAAAGTTTTGAAAATTTAGATGAAATTTTAAATGGAGAACTTATAAAAGCAGATAATTTTCAAGCACTTAATTCTCTAATGCCAAAATATCAAGGTAAAATAGATCTAATTTACATAGATCCGCCATTTAATACAGGAAGTGACTTTGATTACAAAGATAAATTTCAAGATAGCACTTGGCTTTCTTTGATGCATAATCGCTTGGAATTGGCAAAAGAATTTTTAAGCGATAAAGGAAGTTTTTATTTACATTTGGATCACAATGCAAATTATCGTGGCAGAGAACTTTTAAATGAAGTTTTTGGGGAAGAGAATTTTGTAAATGAAATTGTGTGGGATAAAGGTTTTAGAGGAACGGAATCTAAAAATAAGTATCAAATTTCACACGATATAATATTTTTTTATTCAAATATATTAAAGATTTGGAATCAGCCAAGAGATATTTATAAAGATAGTGATATGTCAAGATATAATAAAGAAGATGAAAACGGCAAATTTGCTTTAATTAAAAGAGTAAAAACTAGTGGTGAGGTTTATTACGGTAAAACATATTTTAATAGTGAGGGTAAGAAAGCAAATGATGTATTTGATATTCCTATTTTAGCTTCAACTGATACTCAAAGACTTGATTTTCAAACTCAAAAACCTGAAGCTTTACTTCAAAGAATAATAAAAGCAAGTAGTAATGAAAATTCCATAGTTTTTGATTATCATTTAGGGAGTGGCACTACAATAGCTACTGCACATAAACTAAAACGCAAATGGCTTGGAGTGGAAATGGGAGAGCATTTTTACAAAGTCATTATCCCAAGAATGAAAAAAATTTTAAATGGTTTTGTTTGTGGTATAAGCAAAGAAGTAGAATTTAAAGGTGGTGGTGCTTTTAGATACTATGAACTTGAAAGCTATGAAGAAAGTTTAGAAAATTGTGAGTATGAGCTTGATAAAAACTCACTTATAGATTATAGAAAATCACGCAAACTTATAAAAGCACTTAAAAAAGGCGAGAATATATGCCTTGATATGAAAGCTTATGATAAAGAATTTGATATATTTTTAACGATGTCAAATCTTTTAGGACTTAAAATCAAAAATATTTTTATAGATGAAAATGGCATAAAATCTTGCAAATTTGAAAACGATGAGATTATAAATTTAGAAAATATAGACTTAATTAAATATCCAAAACTAAAAAATCTAATTTGGTGGGAGAAATAAAATGAAAAATATAGCAATTCTAGTGGGAAATTCTGAATATCAAAATTTAAATAAATTACATTTTTGCAGAGAAGATATTAGTTCAATGCAAAAAATATTAAACTTGAGCAAAAAATTTGAAATTCATATTTTTGAAAATTACCAAAGTGAACAATTAAAAAGTGAATTATCAAAAATTATTAGAGAACTTGAAAAATTTAAAATTAATGAGTTGTTATTTTATTATACTGGACATGGATTATTTAAAGAGCGATTTTATTATTTGCCAATTAATTTTACTGATAAGCAATTTGAAACGACGAGTTTATCTAATGATGAATTGGATAATATGCTTAAAAGTTTAGATGCAGAAATGGTAATTAAAATAATTGATGCTTGTCAATCAGGACAACAATATATCAAAGAATCTGATCAAGCATCTGTCAAAAAAAGTTTAACTCAACATTTTTTTAAAAAATGTCATTTTTTCTTTTCTTCTATGAATAATCAATCTTCAATGGGTGATGATAAGGGTAGTTATTTTACAAATGCTATTATAGAATCAATCTTAGCGCATAAAACAGATTCTATTCGATATATGGATGTTCAATCTTATGTTGCCGATTATTTTAGCAGTAGAAGTGAATTGCAAACGCCGTTTTTTGTGAATCAATCAAATGCAACTGAAATTTTTCTTAATGAGCTTACATCTATACAAAAAGAATTTGAAAACAATAATCTCATGACAAATAATGGCGAAGATATTGTTCAAGAAATAGAAAATGATAAAATTGATATAGTAGAAAAGCTTAAAACTTTATCTAAAAAGTATATAAATAAAGATGTAGCACAAAAAACTATTGAATGCATTTTTAATGAAAATAATATCAATAATATGTTTAATGATGATATAAAGTTAATTTATGATATAAAAATCGAAAAATACAATGATTATGATATTGGTAATATCAATAAGTTGTATAATGAAATAGAAAAAAATAAACAACATTTTTTTATTAATCTTGAATATAGACAAGAGACTTATACTACTACAGAGTGGGTTCCAAAAAAGAAAAATCCATATGATATTACAGGACATTTTTCTTATGATCAGTTTTTGGGTAAGAATTATGAAGAAAAAGAAGTCCAAAAATACAGAAATATAGTTAATTCTATTTGTTTAGTAGATGATATTTTGCCAATAGGTATTGCTATATCTCTTAATCCTAAAGAAGATATTGATAATATTAATAGATATTTGATAAATATTATTAATTTTCATAATAATCTTGATATTGTTTTTTATAGTAATATAATTGAATATTATAAAAACAACTGGCATGATTGGAAAAAAATAAATACTGAAGATTGGATAAAAAGTAAAGAAAGTTTTTGCGATAAAGATAAGATCTTAGAGAAAATTCAAATAATAATAAAAAACTATAATCAAAAAATTATTGATAATATTTTTAATATTTTAAAACAAGAAGATTTAAAAATTAGAGAGTAAATAGCAATTGAAATAACATCATTCTTTATACCACTTGCAAGATAAGCGGTTGCAAGAATTTTCAGTATGTAAAAAATTCTTACATGCTGCAAATGATAATAAACAATTAAAGCTTTAAAGGAAAAATAATGGCTAAGGCAAAACAAAACACAAGAAAACATTTATTGTTAAATAAATTTATCCATGATAAATCACTAGTGCAAAAGCTTGATGAAAGTTATGATTTTGGCAATTTTTCTCAAGCTATAAATTTGCAATTTTATCAACAAGAAAGTGTTAAAAATGCTTTAGCCATACTCTCTTTTTATATGAAAGATGAGTTAAATTCACATCAATACAATCAAGAACGCAGAAATCTTTTAGCATTTTATCAAGATGAAAGTGAGAATTTAAAACTACAAAAAGAACATATCGCAAGAGCTTCATTTTGGATGGCTACAGGAAGTGGTAAAACTATAGTTATGATCAAACTTATAGCTTTGATACATGAATTTATTAAAAATAATCAATTACCTAAAAAGCCTATCATGCTTTTAGCACCAAATGATAAGATTTTAAATCAATTCAAAGCAAATATAGCTAAATACAACAATCATCACAGCAATTTTATCAAAATAAAAGATTTAAAAGATTTTGAAAGCATAGAAAAAGAAGCTAGTTTATTAAATGAAGCGGTGGTGTATTTTGCAAGAAGTGATTTACTTGAGAGTGAAGAAAATGTAGGCAAAGATAAAAAAGCAAAAAGATTAAACTATAAAAATTATCTTAATAAAGATGGTTGGTATATATTGTTAGATGAAGCTCATAGAGGCGATAGTAAAACATCACTAAGAAAAAACTATTATCATGAGCTTGCTAGAGGTTTTATCAAAGAAGATGAATTTCCAAAAGGATTTGTTTTTAATTTTTCTGCTACCTTTGAAGATGAAATAGACTTTATAACTTGTGCTTATAATTATAATCTTCAAAAATTCAATCAAGAAGGATATGGTAAAAATATAGCAGTTTTAAATGAGAATTTAGATTTTAAAAGTGAAAATAACGAAGAAGTAAAAATTAAAACGATTTTAGAAAGTTTTATAATATTCAATGCGATTGTAAAATCAAAAGAAGAATTGTTTTTAAAAAGATCAGACTTTAAATATCATAATCCTTTGATCATAGCAGTTTCTGATAAAGTAAATACTCAAGATGCGGGTATAAAAGCGTATTTTAAAGCAGTGCATAATGTATTAAAAAATAAAGTAGATATACGCAATATAGCTTTAGAACTTTATGAAAAACTTCAAAATCAAAATTTGTATTTTGGTATAAATACACTAAGCGATGATTTTTTAAAATATATAAAAAATGCAAATAATGATGAACTTAGAGAAAATATTTTTTATGCAAATGCAAATGCAAAATTAGAATGTTATAGCATTAAAGGAAATGATAAAGAATTGGCTTTTAAGAGTAAAAATTCAAACAAACCTTTCATGCTTTTAAATATTTCAAATGCAAAAGAATGGGAAAAAGATTTTTTACTTGAGCTTGGGGTAGAAAGCATAAGTGATATATCACAAAGTCATTTTGAAAATATCAATAGCTCACAATCTTCTATCAATATAATGCTAGGAAGTAAGGTTTTTTCAGAAGGTTGGGATAGTAATCGTGTAAATTTAATTTCTTTTATCAATATAGGAAGCATTAATGCTAAAAAATATGTTTTGCAAACTATAGGAAGAGGTGTTAGAATAGAACCTTTCTTAAATATAAGAAAGAGATTAAATGCTTTAAAAGAGATGTTTAAAATCGATGAGCGATGTGTAAATTTAGCATGTGGTTTAGAAACTCTTTTTGTAATGGCAAGTGATAATGAAGCCATAAAAGCTATCATAGAGGGTATAGAATGTGAATTTATGGAAAGTAAGCATTTAAAAGGATTTAAAGAAACAAAATTGTCGTTTAATTTACCTGTGCCAAAATATAAAAATGAAAATAAACTAAATAGTATCTATAGAATTTCAGAAAAAGAAGCAAAATCTTTAAAAGAATTTATAAAATCTTACGATGAGGATGTTTTGATTTTAGAGCAGTGTTTGTATAAAAATTTTAAATATTCTACATTAGAAGAATTTTATAAATTTAGCGAAGGAAAAGAAAGTAAAATTCAATTACTAAGAAACAATGTAGAATTTAATGAAAAAACAACATTAAAAACAATCAATAGTGTGTTAAATTCTAATGCCAAAGTTTTGGATAAATTTGTAAAGCTAGAAGAAGAAATAACGCACTATAAAAATATACAAGCAAAGTTAGATTTTGAAACCGTTCAAAAAATTAATAAGACTATAAAAGATGTTTTAAACGCAAAAAGTGAAGATGAATTAAAAGCAGACTTTGAAAATAAAAAAATAAATTTAGATGAGCTAATGCAAGGTATAAAAGAAAGTCAAAAAAGCAAGGAAGTGCAAAACTATATAATTAGTGCAAAACTTAGCAAGCATTATTATAGCCCTTTAATCATTTACAATAAAAATGATAAAGAAAATAAGATTAATTTTGCCATTTCTAATAAAAGTGAAAAAGAATTTTTAGAAGATTTAGAAAGTAATTTAAAATCATCTTTTTTTGAACAATATGAATGGTATTTTTCTAAATTGGTAGAAAATCAAGATGAAATTTATATCCCTTATTTTGATGAAGAACAGCAAAAAGAAAGAAAATTTTATCCTGATTTTATATTTTGGTTAAAAAATAAACAAAGTGGAGATTTTTTTATATATTTTATAGATCCAAAAGGCTTAAAAATAGAAGATAATCCTAGATTTAAATTAAAAGGCTTTAAAGCAATATTTGAAAATAAAAATTTAAGTTATGAAGATAAAAGTATAAAAGTTAATTTGTTTTTTTATAATAAAAATTATACTTTTTCAGATGAATTAAAAGACTTTGTTAAATCTGCAATAGAGGATATTTTCAAATGAAAACCTTTTTAGTTTGTGCCTTAGAGCCATCAGCAAATTTGCATTTAAAAGAAGTTTTAAAAGCTTATAAAAATGAGTATAAAGAATTTGATTTAATGGGAATTTATGATGAGAATTTATGTGAAGAATTTAGTTTAAATTCCAAGCCACTTTATAGCTCACATGAGTTTAGTGCTATGGGTTTTATAGAGGTTTTGCCGCTCATTTTAAAAGCTAAAAGAGCCATAAAAGAGCTAGTGAGTTTAAGTTTTGCTCAAAAAATTGATGCGATTTTATGTATAGATTCTCCTGCCTTTAACTTACCTTTTGCAAAGGCTTTAAAAAAAGCAAATTCCAAAGTAAAAAGAATTTATTATATTTTACCTCAAGTTTGGGCATGGAAAAAAGGACGCATTCCTATCATAGAAAGTCATTTTGATGTGTTAGCTTCTATCTTGCCTTTTGATAGTGAGTTTTTTAGTAAAAGCACTTATGTGGGACATCCGCTTTTAGATGAGATAAAAGAATTTAAAAATCAAGAAGATATAAATTCTATACTTTCAAAAAATGATGATGAAAAAGTAATCGCTTTCTTACCGGGCTCAAGAAAAAGCGAAATAAAGCGTTTGATGCCTATTTTTAGAGAGTTAAGTACTAAATTTAAAGGTAAAAAAATCCTTTGCGTACCCGAGTTTAATTTAAAAAGATTAGAAATTTACGGAGAAATGAGTAATTTTGAAATTCAAACTAACACCCCAAAGGTGCTAAAAAATGCTGATTTTGCTTTTATTTGTAGTGGCACAGCTACACTTGAAGCAGCTTTGGTTGGCACGCCTTTTGTGCTTGCTTATAAGGCTAAAGCTATTGATGTATTTATCGCAAGATGTTTTGTAAAACTCAAACATATAGGCCTTGCAAATATCTTTTTGGATTTTGCAGGAAAAAGCGAGCTTAATCCTGAATTTTTACAAGAGCAAGTGAATGTGGAAAATTTATATCAAGCTTATCTTAAATACGATTATAAGGCATTTTTTGATAAAGTAGATTTTTTAAAAGAATATTTGCAATTTGCAAGTGCAAAAAATTTAGCTAAAATACTTTATGAAATCAAATAAGGATAAATCATGCAAAAAGAACCTATGAGTAAATATGGCTATGAGAAATTAGAAAAAGAATTAGAACATTTAAAGAAAGTTGAACGCCCAAAAGTAGTAGAAGAAATAGACATAGCAAGAAGTCATGGAGATTTAAAAGAAAATGCAGAATATCACGCGGCTAGAGAAAAACAAGCTTTTATAGAAGGAAAGATTGCTGAACTTGGAGATTTGATCTCAAGAGCACAAATCATTGATCCATCTTCTTATGAGCATGATAGTGTGAAATTTGGCTCAACTGTTGTTGTAGAGGATTTAGAAAGTGAAAAACAAAGCACTTATACTTTGGTAGGGGTAAATGAAGGAAATTTAGAAAAAGGCTATATTTCCATTAGTTCACCTATTGCTAAAGCAATGCTTGGTAAAAAAGAAAGGGATGATTTTAAAGTGCGTTTGCCAAAAGGCGAGAGTGAATTTGAAATCATTTCTATAGAATACAAAGCTTTGGAATTTTAATTTTTGCAAAAAATAATTATAAAAGAAAATGCTATTTTTATTGCCGATGCGCATGAAAATAAAAATAGGCGTGGTTTTTGGGAGTTTTTGCAAGCCTTAAAAAATAAAAAAATTCAAACTCCACAGCTTTTTTTAATGGGTGATATATTTGATCTTTTAATTTATGAAGTAAAGGCCACGCATGATTTTGCAAAAGCTTATATAGACTTACTTGAAGAACTTGCGTATGAAATTGAAATCATTTATTTAGAAGGCAATCATGATTTTAATTTAGCTAAATTTTTTAAAAAAGTGAAAGTTTTTAGTATAAAACAACAACCCTTGCTTTGCGAATTTCAAGATAAAACCTTAGTAAAATTAGCCCATGGGGATATTTTTTTAAAACCTTTTTTGCAGTTTTGCTTAAAGAGTTTGAGAAATCATTATTTGCTACTTTTTTTAAATTTTTTAAATGTTATTAGTAAAGAAAGAATTACTCAAAAAATTCTAAAAAATCAAAACAAAAAACAACTTATTAGAAAAATTCCCCATTTTTCTGCTTTAGTAAAAGAGCGTTTAAAGCACTATAATATAGACTTTGTAATAGAAGGTCATTATCATCAAGATGTATTTTTAAAAAATGAAGATATAAAATATCTAAATTTAGCTACTTTTGCATACAAGGAAAGTTTTTTTATAGTAAAATATGAGCCAGAAATCAGATTTCACAAAATAGAACTTAAGGAGGCATAATGTTTGATGAGAATGTCGTTAAAACAGGTTCAAATGAAATGGAACTTGTTGATTTTCGCATCTTTAAGCAAGGCCACGATAAAGTCTATGAGGGAATTTATGGTGTAAATGTTTCTAAGGTTAGAGAAATCATTAAAATTCCTTTTTTGACTGAAATTCCAGGAGTGCCTGAATATGTAGAAGGTATTTTTGATCTTCGTGGCGTGGTGATTCCTGTAATCAACCTAGCAAAATGGATGCAAATTCAAGAACCAGAAATGACAAATATAAAACCTAGAGTTATCATTACTGAATTTAGTAATGTTTTAATCGGTTTTATTGTCCATGAGGCGAAAAGAATTCGTAGAATTAATTGGAAAAATATTGAACCAGCTACTTTTGCAACAAGTGCGGGTAGTTTAGATAAAGGTAAAATTACTGGTGTAACTAAGATCGAAGGAGATGAGGTTTTACTTATCCTAGATTTAGAAAGTATAGTGCAAGAACTTGGAATTTATACCCCGCAAACTGATATTGACGATGATAAAATTCAAAAAATCGAAGGTATGGCTTTAGCACTTGATGATAGTTCAACTGCAAGAAAACTTGTTAAAGATTTACTAAATAAAATCGGTCTTAAAGTAATTGAAGCTAAAGATGGTGTTGAAGGTTTACATAAACTAGAAGAGCTTTATAGTACTTATGGCAGTGATTTAAATAAACATTTAAAAATTATTGTAAGTGATGTTGAAATGCCACAAATGGATGGATTCCATTTTGCAGCAAAAGTTAGAGATGATGAGAGATTTAAAAATATTCCTATCGTATTTAACTCTTCTTTATCAAATGAATTTATGAGTGATAAAGGTGTTAAAGAAGCAGGTGGAGATGGGTATTTAGTTAAATTTAATGCAAGTGATTTCTTTGCTGAAATTTCTCGTATCATAGCAAAACATGAAAAAGGTGAGGAGTAAAAATGGAAGATATTCAAGAAATACTTGAGGATTTTTTAGTTGAAGCCTTTGAATTAGTCGAGCAAATTGATCATGATTTGGTTGAATTAGAAGCAAATCCTGAAGATTTAGAACTATTAAATAGAATTTTCCGCGTTGCGCATACTGTTAAAGGATCATCAAGCTTTTTAAATTTTGATGTTTTAACAAAACTTACTCATCATATGGAAGATGTTTTAAATAAAGCAAGACATAATGAGCTTAAAATTACTCCTGAAGTAATGGATGTAGTTTTAGAATCTATTGATATGATGAAAACTTTATTAAATTCTATTAGAGATAATGGAAATGATACAGCAATCGGACTTGATATAGCTCCAATTTGTGCAAGATTAACCGCAATTTCAGAAGGAGAAAGTTTAGAATCAATTACTCCGGCTAAGGCTGAAGAGCCAAAAGAAGAAGTTAAAGAAGAGCCAAAAGCTGAAGAACCTGAAGTTGATGTAAATAAACTTAGTGATGATGAAGTTGAAGCTGAAATTGAAAGACTTTTAAAAGTAAGAAAAGCTGAAGATCAAGCAAGACGCGCTGAAAAGAAAAAAACTCAAGAATCAACTCCAACCCCAAGTAAGCCAGCTCCACAGGCACAAAATGCAGCAGCTGAGAAAAAGGTCCCTGCAGCAGGTGGTGGAAGCAGCGGTGCAAATATGGATCAAACAATTAGGGTTGAAGTTAAAAGACTTGATCATTTAATGAACTTAATTGGTGAGCTTGTATTAGGTAAAAACCGCTTGTTAAAAATTTATGATGATGTTGAAGAAAGATATGATGGAGAAAAATTCTTAGAAGAATTAAATCAAGTTGTTTCTCAACTTAGCATTGTCACTACAGATATTCAACTTGCGGTTATGAAAACAAGAATGCAACCTATTGCGAAAGTATTTAATAAATTCCCAAGAGTTGTGCGTGATTTAGGCCGTGAACTTGGTAAACAAATGGAGCTTGAAATTTCAGGGGAAGAAACTGAACTTGATAAGTCTATTGTAGAAGAAATTGGCGATCCTATTATGCATATGATTAGAAATTCTTGTGATCATGGTATAGAAGATCCAGCAACGCGTATAGCTAATGGTAAACCAGAAAAAGGAACGGTTAATCTTAAAGCATATAATGAAGGAAATCATATCGTTGTTGAAATTGCCGATGATGGTAAAGGTTTAGATGCTGATGTGTTAAAATCAAAAGCAATAGAGAAAAACTTAATCACAGAGCGTGAAGCTGATCAAATGAGTGATAAAGAAGCATTTGCATTGATTTTCAAACCAGGTTTTTCAACCGCTGCAAAAATCACCAATGTTTCAGGGCGTGGTGTTGGAATGGATGTTGTTAAAACTAATATTGAAAAATTAAATGGTGTGATTGAAATCGATAGTGAGCTTGGAAAAGGCACTGTGATGAAGCTTAAAATTCCACTTACTTTGGCGATTATTCAATCTTTACTTGTGGGAACTCAAGAAGAATTTTATGCTATTCCACTTGCAAGTGTTCTTGAAACAGTTAGAGTGCCAATTGATGATATTTATACCATTGAAGGTAAAAATGTACTTCGCTTAAGAGATGAGGTTTTATCTTTAGTAAGACTTTCAGATGTATTTGGCGTAAAACAAGTGCTTGAAAATGCTGATCAAACTTATGTAGTTGTTATAGGTGTGGCAGAAAGTAAGCTTGGTATTATAGTAGATACTTTAGTAGGTCAAGAAGAAATTGTTATCAAGTCTATGGGTGAGTATTTGCAAAATATCCAAGGTATAGCAGGAGCAACTATCCGTGGTGATGGTAGAGTAACTTTGATTATCGATGTTGCTGCTATGATGGATATAGCTAAAGAAATTAAAGTTGATATTAAAGCACAAATTGAATCACAATCTAAAAAAACAACTAAAGAAAAACCAAGTGATTATACAGTGCTTATAGTGGATGATTCTAAAATGGATAGAAATATCATGCAAAAATCATTAGAGCCACTAGGTGTAAGTATTATAGAAGCAACTAATGGTGTTGAAGCATTAAATACAATTAAATCAGGCGAGCATGATATTGATGCTGTGTTGATTGATATTGAAATGCCAAGAATGGATGGTTATACCTTAGCAGGTGAAATTAGAAAATATTCTAAATATAAAAACCTCCCACTTGTTGCAGTAACTTCAAGAACTAGTAAATCAGACCGCTTAAGAGGTGTGGAAGTAGGAATGACTGAGTATATTACTAAGCCTTACTCTCCAGAGTACTTAGAAAATGTAGTTAGAAAAAATTTAAAACTAGGATAAGAAGATGAATGATAAATTAAACCAGGTTTTGCAAAAACAACAAGCGCAAATTGCAGAACCTGATGTAGATAAAGAAGAGGATATTATTCAGCTTGTTGGCTTTGTGGTAGGAGATGAGGAATACGCTATTCCAATTCTTAATATCCAAGAAATTATTAAACCTATAGAATATACTAGGGTTCCAAGTGTACCTGATTATGTTTTAGGTGTGTTTAATATGAGGGGTAATGTTATGCCTTTGATTGATCTTGCTAAAAGATTTAATCAAGGTAGTTCTAAAATGACTCCTCAAACAAGATATATTGTTTTAAAAGGTATAGCAAATGGCAATCAAACTCCTGCAGGTAATGCAGGCTTTGTGATAGATAGATTAACAGAAGCTATTAAAATTCACAGAAGCAGGATTGATCCGCCACCTGAAACTTTACTAAAAGAAAAAGGTATGATTTTTGGTATAGGCAAAAGAGAAGAAAATATCTTGACTATATTAAAAGCTGAAGCTTTATTAAAGCGTGAGTTTTAATGATAAAGCTTTGTGCCTTTGACTTTGATTCTACGCTAATGGATGGGGAAACTATCGATATTTTAGCGCAAGAATATAATGTTGGTGATGCTGTAAAAGCAATCACCAACAAAGCAATGAATGGTGAGCTTGATTTTTTTGAAAGCTTAAGTGCTAGAGTAGCTTTGCTTGAAGGTATGCCTATAGAGCAGGTAAAGAAATGCTGTGAAAATTTACCTTTGATGAATGGCGCTAAAGAATTATGTGAATATTTAAAAAGTAAGAATATAAAAATAATCGTTTTTAGTGGTGGATTTCATGAAGGAATTGATTTAATACAAAATAAACTTCATTTTGATTTTGGTTTTGCTAACTTTTTACATAGTAAAAATGGTTTTTTAACAGGAAAAGTTGGCGGAGAAATTATGTTTAATAACTCAAAAGGTATTATACTACAAAGACTTAAGAAATTTTTAAATTTAAAAACAGAAGAAATTATGTGTGTAGGCGATGGAGCTAATGATATTTCTATGTTTAAAGAATGTGGATTAAAAATAGCTTTTTGTGCCAAAGAAATTTTAAAATCTCATGCAGATATTTGTATAGATAAGAAAGATTTAAAAGAAATAATAAAGGTAATACAATGAAAAAATTTTCACTATGGTGTGATTTTATAGAAAATGAATTTTTAGATCATGAATTTTTAGATTTAATTTACTCAAAAACAATCAATGGTGCTACCTCAAATCCTGCTATTTTTAAAAATGCGATTTTAAACTCAGCTATTTATAAAGAAAAAATCAAAAAATCAAATCTTAAAGATAAAAAAGCTTTATATGAGTATCTTGCGATAGAAGATATAGCTAAGGCTGCGGATAAATTAGCTATTAATTATTATGAAAATAATGATGGTTTTATTAGTATTGAAATTGACCCAAGATTAAAAGATAATACTAGCCTATCTTTGGCCGAAGCAAAAAGATTATACATGCAAATTGCAAAAGAAAATGTGATGATGAAAATTCCTGCCACGGAAGCTTCTTATGAAGTAATGCAAGAATTAATGAAAAATGGTATTAGTGTCAATGCGACTTTGATTTTTGATTTTGAGCAAACTAAAAAATGCTTTGAAGCTTTAAATTTGGGTTTAAAAGAATTTAGAAAAAATAATATCGCAACCAAAAAAGAACCTCAAGCAGTTATTAGTATTTTTGTAAGCCGTTTTGATAGATTATTAAATAATCAAGTTTTAGATAAAAATTATATAGGAATTCTCACTGCAACTAAGGCTTATAATTATATCGTTAAACAAAATGAAGCAAATATTAGAGCTTTATTTGCAAGTACGGGTGTTAAAGGTGATGATTTAGAAAAAGATTATTATATTAAAGAATTACTCTATGATAAAGCTATTAATACTGCACCACTAGATGCTATCAAAGCTTTTAAAGGTAAGCAAATTGTGTTTAAAGAGCCTTTAAAAGATGAGTGTATAGAGAAAAAATTAAATGCAAATATTTCAAAAGATACTTTAAGCAAAGCTTGTAAAGATTTACTTGATGATGGTTTAGAGCAATTTTGCATAGCTTATGAAGATATTTTAAAATCTTTATAAACTTATTTAGCTATAATTAGCGTTTATTTTTTTAGAAAGGAAACAGATGTTAGAAGGTATCGTTAGAGAGAGTATCGGTAGAAAAGCTGCTAAAGCTTTAAAAAGAGATGGTTATCTAATCGCAAACATCTACGGAAAAGGATTAGAAAACATCAATGCTGCTTTTAAAGTAAATGAATTTATTAAAGAAGTACGCAAAAAAACTACTTTAGCTTTTGATGTAAAAGTAGCAGACAAAGTATTAAATGTTGTGGTAGTTGATTATCAAAAAGATCCTGTAACTGCAGAATTAAAACACGTAGATTTAAAAGTAGCACAAAAAGGTGTTATTTCTAAATATATGGTTCCTGTAAAAATCGTAGGAACGGCTATGGGTCTTAAAAATAAAGGTGTTTTAATCCAATCAAAAAGAAGATTGAAAGTAAAATGTGCAGCTGAAAACTTACCAAATTATTTTGAATTAGATGTAACTAAACTTGATGTTGGTGATGCACTTTTAATCCGCGATGTAGTTGTACCTGAGGGTGTAACTATGGTTGATGCTGATAGAGTAGCTGTAGTTGGCGTAGAAAAAGCAAGATAAAATGACCTTAGTCGTAGGACTTGGTAATATAGGAGAACAATACGCCCAAACCCGTCATAATGTAGGGTTTATGCTAATTGACTTAATTTTGAAAGACTTGCAAACAACAAAGCTTTCAAATGCTAAATTTAAAGGAGAGCTTTTTAAAAGCTCTCCTACTCTTTTTTTAAAACCTTCCACTTATATGAATTTATCTGGAGAAAGCGTAAAAGCTGTTAGTGAATACTATAAATGTGATAGAATTATTGTAATCCATGATGATATAGATTTAAATTTAGGTGCTTTGAAATTTAAAATAGGTGGATCAAGTGGTGGACATAATGGACTTAAAAGTATAGATAATCTTTGTGGCAATGCTTATGAGAGGGTACGCATAGGAGTAGGAAAAGAACAAGATGTAATTTCTCATGTTTTGGGAAAATTTAAACAAGAAGAACAAGAAAGTTTAACTAAGGTTTTAGAACATAGCAAAAAAGCTTTACTTGAGCTTTTAAATTCTGATATAGAAAAAATCGCTTCAAAATATTCTTTAAAAAGTTAAACGATGAGTATATTTTTTCGCTATATTTCATCTTTGTATTTAAAATCATTTTTTATTTTATTTTTTTCTTTGACTTTTTTCTTTGTAGCGATTGATTTTTTGCTCAATTTCAATAGACTACCAAAAAGTGCAAATTTAGAGCTTTTGTATATATTTTTTTTAACATGCTCAGCAGCTTCTTATATACTACCTTTAGCTATAGTCCTTGCTTTGGTTTTATGTATTTTTAATATGATACGTTCGAATGAATTTGTTAGCTTGTATGCTTTGGGTTTAAGTAAAAATCAAGTGATTTTTTATCCTTTTTTATGGGCTATGTTTTTTTGTTGTGTTTATGTTGGACTTAATTTTAGCTCCTTTGCTTATGCAGATGAATATAAAAGTAATATTCTTAAGCGTGGCGTTGTAGATAGAGAGGGCGGGGAAGTTTTGATTAAATATGATGATAAATTTATTTATATACAAAAAACAAGTTCTCAAACCCTATATAATGTAAAAATCTTTGATGTAAAAAATTTAGACATTCAAAGCATAATCCACGCAAAAACTGCTAAATTTAATGGAGATTCTTGGGATTTAAATGATGCCAAGGCTACTAATATACCGCAAAATTTGATTGTTTCAAAAGAGGGTTTAAGTATAGAAGAATTTAAAAATATTAAAGGTTTAGAAGACTTTTCTCCAAAAATTTTAGAAAGAATTTCTTTAGTAGAGAGTAATCCTTCTTATTCTATTTTAGACGCACTAGAAAGTATGGTGATTTTTGCAAAACAAAATATTTCTACTAATACACTTAGAACAAGTTTATATTCTTTAATTCTTACACCATTTTTTGCCCCATTTTTGATGCTTATTGTGTATTATTATTTTCCTTTAACTGCAAGATTTTTTAATCTTGCACTTTTAGCTTTTGTGTTTTTTGTGTGCATACTTTTAGTTTGGGGCTTGTTGTTTTTATTAACAAGATTGAGCGAAAATGAAATTTTACTTCCAGAGCTTGGTATAATGCTACCAGTATTTATTTTAATGAGTATAGGAAGTTTTTATTATTTTAAACACAAATAACTACAAGTGAGGTTTTTATGGATTATTTAAAACTAGCAAAAGAATATAACACACCATTTTATATTTATGATTTTGATAAAATCAAAGAACGTTTTACAATGTTAAAAGATGCATTTAAAGCAAGAAAATCACAAATTTTTTATGCAGTTAAAGCAAATTCTAATTTAAGTGTTTTAAAACTTTTAGCTTCTTTAGATAGTGGGTTTGATTGTGTTAGCGCAGGCGAGATTTATAGAGCTTTAAAAGCAGGAGCTAAAAATTATAAAATTATTTTTAGCGGGGTAGGTAAAAGTGCTGATGAGTTAAAATATGCTTTAGAACAAAACATACTTTATGTAAATTTAGAAAGCTATGAAGAAATGCTTCTTTTAGAACAAATTGCTAAAGAAAATCAAAAGATAGCTCGTATAAGCATAAGAGTAAATCCAAATGTAGATGCTAAAACACATCCTTATATTTCTACAGGTTTGCATGAAAATAAATTTGGTGTAGATATAGAAAGTGCTAAAAAAATGTATCTTTATGCTAAAAACTCACAATTTTTAGAGCCAGTTGGTGTGCATTTTCACATAGGCTCTCAAATTCTTGATATAAGCAGTATTCATGAAGCTTCAGTGATTGTTGCAAAATTAGTAAAAGAACTTTTAGCTTTGAAAATTAATATTAAATTCTTTGATATAGGCGGGGGTTTAGGAGTTTGTTATAAAGATGAACAAGAGCCAAATTTATATGATTATGCTCAAGGAATTTTAGCAAGTTTACAAGGTCTTGATGTGTGTATAGGTATGGAACCTGGTAGATTTTTAGTGGCAAATGCAGGTGAGTTTGTTACTAAAGTTTTATATGAAAAATTTAATGATAAAAAGCGTTTTGTGGTTGTTGATGGGGCGATGAATGATTTATTGCGTCCAAGTTTATATAGTGCTTATCATGAAATCAAGCTTTTGAGTGAAAATAAAGAAGAAAGCCTTTGTGATATTGTTGGTGGGGTTTGTGAAAGTGGAGATTTTTTAGCTAAAGATAGAAAATTGGCTAAAACAAAAGCAGGAGATTTGATCATAGTTAAAAGCGCAGGTGCATATGGTTTTAGCATGAGTAGTAATTATAATACTCGCAATAGAGTATGTGAGCTAGCTTGTGAAAATGGTAAGGTAAGAATGATTAGAAAAAGAGAAAGTTATGAGGATCAAATTGCATTAGAGTTTGATTTTTTAAAGGATTGAAATGTTGTTTTTAGATGTGCAAGGAACTTTGATTTCAGATTATGATAAAAGTCCTATAAATGGTGCTTTAGAACTCATTAAATCTTTAAATAAAGAAAAAATTCCTTATGTGATTATCACTAATAATACCAAAAAATTAGATTTTTTAAATTATTTGCAAAATTTGGGTTTTGAAATTAATGAAAAAGTTTATATCGATCCTTTTTGTGTTTTAAAAGATCATTTAAAGCCTTGTAAAATAGCAGCTTTTGGAGCAAAAGAATTTTTAGATTCACTTCAAGAGTTAGGTTATGAGCTTGATTATAAAGATCCAAAAGCATTTTTACTAGCAAGTTATGATGATTTTAAATTTCAAGATTTTGCTAGTATGATAGAGTATCTTAAAAATGGTGTGCAAGCTATAGCAATGCATGAAAGTAGTATTTATAAGAAAAACTCAAGGCTTTATCCAGGCGTTGGAAGTATCATGTCTATGCTTAAAAATGCATGCGAGTTTGATTATAAAGTGATAGGAAAACCTAGTAAGGCTTTTTATGAAAGTGCTTTAAATTTATTAAAACAGCAAGATTATAATGCAAGCTTTGAAAATACTTTAATCATTAGTGATGATTTTAAAGGTGATTTGCTTGGTGCCTATGAACTTGGCATGCAAACAGCCTTAGTTTTAAGCGGTAAAATTTCTAACACTCAAGGTCTTGATACAACTAAACTTAATTTTGTATATGATAGTATTAAGAATTACTACATATCGAGGTTTAAATGAAAGAGATAGAAAAATTACGCAATAAAATTGACACTATCGATGATAAAATTTTGGCTTTACTTAATGAAAGAATGCTTCATGTTAAAGATATAGGAGTTATTAAGCAAAATTTAGGTGGGAGTATTTATAGACCTGAGCGCGAAAGAGCTATTATAAATAGACTTAAAAATTATAATCATGGTTTATTAGATCAAAATGCAATCGAAGCAATTTACCAAGAAATTTTTGCTGTATCAAGAAATTTAGAAATGCCTCAAAGCATAGCTTATTTAGGCCCTGAGGGAAGCTATACACATCAAGTAGCAAGAACGCGTTTTGGTGCTATGAGTCGTTATACTCCACTTGCAAATATAGAAGATGTTTTTAAAGAATTAGCTCACAAAGAAGCAAAATATGGAGTAGTGCCTATAGAAAATAATACAGCAGGTGCAGTGGGTGTGACGCTTGATTGTCTTGGAAAATATGAAGATGTAAAGATTTTTGCTGAAATTTATATGGATATTCATCATTCTTTTGTAAGTATGGGTGAAAATTTAAAAGATATTAAACGTATATATTCTCATCCACAAGGTTATAATCAATGTAGAAATTTTTTAGAAAGTCATGATTTAAGTGAAGTAGAATTTGTAGCAAGTAAATCCACAGCTCATGCAGCTTACTTAGCTTCGCAAGATGTTACTTCAGCTGCGATTTGCTCTAAGATTGCAGCAAAACTTTATAATGTACCTATATTATTTGAAACGATTGAGGATAATTTGGCAAATCGTACTAGGTTTTTGATTTTAAGTGATATAAAAATACCTCAAATGCCTCATTGTAAAACTTCTATCTTAGCACTTGCTGCACACAAACCAGGTGGACTTAGTGATTTGTTATATGAGTTTAAAAAAGAAGGGATAAATTTAACAAAACTTGAATCACGCCCTATAAAAACAAGAGAATTTGTGCATAGTTTTTATATAGATTTTGAAGGACATATTGATGATGAAAATGTCCAAAGAGTATTAAAAAAAGCCGAGCATATAAAATGGCTTGGATCATATTTATCAGGAGAAAGCAATGAAATTTAATCCTTTTTTAGAAGCTATTAAAACTTATGAAAGTGGTAAGGATATGGATTTAGTTGCTAAAGAATATGGTTTAAAAGAAGTTATTAAATTAGCGAGTAATGAAAATCCTTATGGTACAAGTAAAAAAGCTAAAGAAGCCATCATAAATAATGCACATTTAGCTCATTTGTATCCTGATGATACTATGAGTGAATTAAAACAAGCTCTAGCACAAAAATATGATATTTTAAAAGAAAATCTCATCATAGGTAGCGGGAGTGATCAAATCATAGAATATATAGTGCATGCAAAACTTGATCATTCTAAGGCTTATTTGCAATGTGGGGTTAGCTTTGCTATGTATGAAATTTATGCAAAACAACTAGGAGTTAAGGTTTATAAAACCTCAAGTTTAATCCATGATTTAAATGAGTTGCATGAGTTATATCAAAAGTATAAAAATGAAATCAAAGTAATCTTTTTATGCTTACCTAACAATCCTTTAGGTGAGTGTTTGGATGCAAGTGCGGTTTTTGAGTTTTTAGAAAAAATTGATGAAGATTGTTTGGTGGCTATTGATGGAGCTTATAATGAATTTGCTTCATTTAAAGATAGCAAAAAACATATCAACCCTAAGGAATTAATCCATAAATTTCAAAATGCAATATATCTAGGAACTTTTTCTAAGCTTTATGGTTTGGGTGGTATGAGAGTGGGTTATGGTATAGCTTGCAAGGAAATTATTAATGCATTTTATAAATTAAGAGCACCTTTTAATGTGACTAATTTGAGTTTAAAAGCCGCTGTTGCTGCGTTAGATGATGATGAGTTTGTGCAAAAAACCTTGGAAAATAATTTTTCGCAAATGAAACTTTATGAAGATTTTGCTAAAAATTATAAAATTCAATACATTCCAAGCTATACAAATTTTATTACCTATTTCTTTGATGAAAAAAATAGCACAGATTTATCTGAAAAACTGCTTAAAAACGGTATAATAATAAGAAATTTACAAAGTTATGGTTTAAATGCTGTGCGTATAAGTATAGGTACAGAGTATGAAAATTCAAGGTTTTTTGAAGAGTTTTCTAAAAATTTTTAGTTTGTAGGAAATAAATGGATTATAAAACTATACTGCACCAAGTAGGTCAGCTTTATCAAAATTTAAGTTTAAGACAGCGTATTATCATTGCTGCTTCTATTGTTGTTGTAGTTGGATTTTTAGTATTTTTAACCCTTTTTAGAAGCGGCTCTACAGTAGCTAGCGAGGCTGGATATTCAGTATTATTTGAAAATGCTAATACTAGCGACTCAGCGATGATAGTAACGCAGCTTGAAAAAAGTGGAGTTCCTTATATTTTGCGTGATGAGGGAACTATTTTAGTACCTAATGAACAAGTATATAAACAGCGTTTAGCTATCGCTTCAGCAGGGTTATTGCCAAAAGATAATAAAGTAGGCTTTGAGCTTTTTGATAAACAAGAATTTGGAGCTACAGAAGCTGAACAAAAGGTAAAATATCAAAGAGCATTAGAAGGTGAGCTTGCTAGAACGATTGAAAGTTTAGAGCCTATCCATAGTGCCACAGTGCATATTGCTTTTGCTAAAGATACGCTTTTTACTCAACAACAAGTTCCACCAACTGCTTCAGTAGCTTTGACTATAAAAGAAGGTTTAAAGCTTAATAAAAAGCAAATTATGGGGATTAAAAACCTAATCGCTTCTTCAGTAACAAAACTTACTCCAGAAAATGTAAAAATCATGGATCAAAAAGGTATTCCTTTAGATGATGAGGGTGCTTTTGAAAGTGATTTAATTGCTGCTCAAATTAAATATAAAAGAGATCAAGAATATGAATTAGAGCAAAAAATTGTTGCTTCTATTGCTCCATTTGCAGGTGGCTATGATAGGGTAGTAGCAAAGGTTAGTATTGATTATGATTTTTCTAAAGAAGAATCACAAAGTGAAGTATATGATCCAAATACCGTTGTGCGTAGTGAGCAAACCTTGGAAGAGCATAGAGAAGGCTATAAAGATAAAGAAATTCAAGGTGTACCAGGTGCTGTTTCAAACATCGGTCCTGTGGAAGGTTTGGATGATAAAGGTGCGCGCGAGGTTTATACTAAAAATCAAACTACAACTAATAATGAAATTTCTAAAAAAATTACCAACACCACTAAGCAATTTGCAACCATTAAAAGAATTTCTGCAGCCGTTGTGGTAGATGGAAAGTATAAAGTAATTACTGATGATCAGGGAAATATTACTAATGAATATATTCCTTTGAGTGATAAAGAAATTAAAGCGATTGAAAATCTTACTAAAGGTGCCATAGGATTTAATCTTGCTAGAGGTGATGCGGTTGAAGTAAATAATTTGGAATTTCATAGAACAGCTAAAGTTGAAAATAAGGTTCAAACTTTTTATTCAAGATTTGTCGAGCCTTTTATTCCACCTGTTAAGTATGTATTTGCCGCGATTTTGCTTTTTATCTTTTACAAAAAAGTTATTGTGCCATTTTCTCAAAAAATGCTTGCAGATATTAGACTTGAAGAAGAGATGGAAGGTAAGGATGGGCAGATTATTGATGAGGCTGAAGATGCTATTGAAAAATTCAATGCTGCTCGTAGAAAAGTTGAAGAACAACTTGGTTTTGGAGATAGTTTTGATGAGGATGCATTACAATATGATGTTTTACTTGAAAAATTAAGAGCAGTAGCTAATGAAAAAGGCGAAGAGGTGGCATTATTGTTGCAAAAACTTGTTGAAAATGAAGCTGAATTTGGTGAGAAGGATATCTAATGATAAAGCTTAGTGAAGAACAAAAAATGGTCTATGATGACCTTTCTATGCCAGAAAAGGTTGCCATATTTTTAATCCAACTTGGAGAAGATGTAACGACAGTTTTATTTTCTCATATGGATATTAATGTCATCACTGAAATTTCTCGCTATATTGCTTTAGCAAAAAATGTTGATAAGCCAGTTGCTACTGCAGTGCTTGAGGAATTTTATACTTTACTGCAATCAAATCAATACTTAAAAAGTGGTGGTTTGGAATATGCAAAAGAAATTTTATTTAGAACTTTTGGTCCTGAAATTGCCAATAAAATTTTGGAAAAACTTACCAAAAGTATGGAAAATAATCAAAATTTTGCTTATCTTTCACAAATTAAACCACAACAACTTGCAGACTTTATCATTAAAGAACACCCGCAAACTATAGCTTTGATTTTAGCTCATATGGATACTACTCAAGCTGCTGAAACTTTGGAATATTTTAGCGATGAATTAAGAGCTGAAGTTGTAATAAGAATGGCAAATCTTGGAGATATATCTCCTTCAATTATCAAAAGAGTATCTGCTGTGCTTGAAAGTAAGCTTGAAAGTCTTACTTCTTATAAAGTTGAAGTGGGTGGTCCAAGAGCAGTTGCTGAAGTGCTTAATCGCTTGGGTCAAAAAGCCTCTAAAACAACACTTTCTTATATTGAGCAAAGTGATGAAAAACTTGCTACAACCATTAAAGATTTAATGTTTACCTTTGATGATATTTCTCAACTTAGTACTAATGCGATTAGAGAAGTTTTAAAAGCTGCTGACAAGCGTGATTTGATGATAGGTTTAAAGGGCGCAAGTGAGGATTTAAAACAAAAATTTATGTCCAATATGTCTACGCGCGCTGCTGAAGCTTTTGTAGAAGAAATGGGCTTTTTGGGTGC
This sequence comes from Campylobacter sp. CNRCH_2014_2849, assembly GCF_025772845.1. Classification (NCBI taxonomy): domain Bacteria; kingdom Pseudomonadati; phylum Campylobacterota; class Epsilonproteobacteria; order Campylobacterales; family Campylobacteraceae; genus Campylobacter; species Campylobacter sp. CNRCH_2014_2849. The sequence continues at coordinate 110,096 of NZ_JAKMSW010000005.1, forward strand.
TGTGCGTGTTAAAGATGTAGAAGAAGCACAAAGAAAAGTTGTAGAAGTGGTGCAAAAACTTGCAGAACAAGGTCTTATCCAAGTGGGTGAGGCTGATGAGATGATAGAGTAAGATTATGGCAAAATTAACCAATGTAATTTCACCTGAAAATATTTCTGCTCATGTAGTTGAGGGTTATCATTTTAAAGTTATGAGTGAAATGCCCTCTAGTGAAGAACAAAAACAAGAAGAAATTCAAACTATAAATCAAGTCTCTCCTGTCCAAAACACACAACAAGCAGTAGAAAATCAAACAATAGAAGCTACTCCACAAACCCCACAACCACAAATTCAACCTGATTTTGTTGAAGATTTACTTAAAAAAACTGATGAAATGTCAGGAAATATCATTAAGTTGCAAATGCAGATAGAAAGCCAAGAGGCTGAATTTAACAATCGTTTAAATACAGAATTAGAACATGCAAAGGAAAAATTTACTAAAAAAGGTTATGAACAAGCACAAAAGAATTTTGAAAGTGAATTAGAAGCCTTGAAGGAAAAATACTTAAAAAGCGTAGAAAAGCTTGAAAATACAGTGCAAAATTTAAATGAGTTTTTATCTAAAAATGAAAAAGAATTAGCCGATACGGCTGTAATTATTGCAAAAGAAGTGATTGCAAAAGAGCTCGAAGAAAATTCATCACTTATAGCATTAAATTTAGCAAAAGAACTTATGAGTGAACTTAAAAATGCTACTAAGATAGAATTAAAGTTAAGTCCTGATGATTTTGAATATGTAAAAGCACACTTGCAAGAACAAAGCAATATTAAATTTAGTCTTGATGATGCGATTAATAAGGGAAGTATTTTAATATTAAGTGATGCGGGTAATATAGAGTCAAACCTTAACAATCGTTTGCAAAAAATCAAAAACATGGTTAATGAATGATAGATTTAAATAACTTAAATATTAAAAATATGCAAATTAAAGAACTGGAAAATTTAGCTAGTAATTTGCGTGAAGTTATCATAGATACAGTGAGTAAAAATGGTGGACATTTAAGTTCAAATTTAGGTGTAGTTGAACTTAGTATAGGAATGCATTATGTTTTTAATGCTCAAAAAGATCCTTTTATTTTTGATGTTTCACATCAATCTTATCCGCATAAGCTTTTAAGTGGTAAAATAAATAATTTTCACACTCTAAGACAGTTTAATGGTTTAAGTGGCTATACCAAGCCTGATGAGGGGGATTATTTTGTAGCAGGACATTCAAGTACTTCTATATCTTTAGCGGTTGGAGCTTGCAAGGCTATAAGATTAAAAAAAGAAGATCGCTTGCCTGTTGTATTAATAGGCGATGGAGCGCTAAGTGCGGGTATGGCATATGAAGCCTTAAATGAGCTTGGTGATAGAGAATATCCTTGTGTGATCATTTTAAATGATAATGAAATGAGTATTTCAAGGCCAATTGGGGCTATTTCAAAATACCTTTCTCAAGCAATGGCAACGCAGTTTTATCAAAAATTTAAAAAACGCATAGAAAATCTTTTAGAATACTTTCCTCAAGGTGCTTCTTATATGGCAAAGCGTTTTGAAGAGGGTTTAAGACTTATTACACCTGGACTTTTGTTTGAAGAACTAGGGCTTGAATATATTGGACCTATTGATGGACATAATTTAAATGAAGTTATAAATGCGCTAAATCAAGCTAAAGCTATGAATAAACCTTGTGTAGTGCATGCGCAAACTATCAAAGGCAAAGGTTATACATTAGCTGAAGGTAAAAATGCTAAATGGCATGGAGTAGGTGCTTTTGATAGAAGTAGCGGAGAGAGTTTAAAGGCTAATATGAACAAAAAAAGTGCTACAGAAATTTTTTCAAATACACTTTTAAATTTAGCTCAAAAATATGAAAATATAGTGGGTGTAACTGCTGCTATGCCAAGTGGAACTGGACTTGATAAATTAATGGAAAAATACCCTGAACGCTTTTGGGATGTAGCAATTGCAGAACAACATGCAGTTACTTCTATGGCGGCTATGGCCAAAGAAGGTTTTAAACCTTTTATAGCAATTTATAGTACTTTTATGCAAAGGGCATATGATCAAGTAATTCATGATTGTGCTATTATGAATTTAAACGTAGTTATAGCTATGGATAGAGCAGGAATTGTAGGAGAAGATGGAGAGACACATCAGGGTGTTTTTGATGTTAGTTTTTTAAGTGCTATTCCAAACGTTACTCTAGCGGCTCCAAGAGATGAGGCTATGATGGAAAAGATCATGGAATATGCTTATTTTCATCAAGGTGTTTTTGCTTTTCGTTACCCTAGGGGTAATTTTTTATTAGATGAAAATTTTAATCCATGTGAGATAAAACTTGCAAAAGCTCAAATTTTATCTAAAGTGCAAAGCGATAAAGTATTTTTAGGTTTTGGTCAGGGTGTGGCTAAGGCAAAACTAGCTTTAGATAAACTTGGTTTAGATTATGCAAGCTTAATAGATTTGATTTTTGCAAAACCTTTAGATGAAGAGCTTTTAAAAGAATTGGCAAAAGATACAAAAACTTGGTTTGTTTTTTCAGATAGTGCTAAGATAGGTGGAGTGGGAAGCTTGATTGCAACTTTCTTGCAAAAAGAAAATCTTTATCATATAAAACTAGTAAGTTTTGAATTTGAAGATCAATTTATAACTCATGGTAAAACAAATGAAGTAGAAAAATTTCTAGAAATTGATGTTGAATCTTTGTGTAAAAAGATTAAAATTTATTAAAAGATAAAAAATATCCTTTAATATAATCATTTTTTTATAAAAAAAGCGTTATACTATATAAAAAATATCGGAGAATTAATAATGGAACTTATTCAATTGCTTAAAAATTGTGATTTAAAAGCTACTCCTCAAAGACTTTGTATTTTAAAAATTTTAAAACGTCATGAACATCCTAATATAGAATCTTTATACGAAAGCATTAAGGAAGAATATCCTTCTATTTCTTTAGCTACAGTGTATAAAAATTTAAATACTTTAAAAGAACAAGGTTTGGTTGTAGAAATCAACACTCCAAATCAAAAAACTTGTTATGATATTTATGAATATCCTCATATACATGTAATTTGTAGCAAATGCAATCATATAGAAGATGTATGTTATGAAGATAGTGGGATAAATAAATACCAAGAAGATCTTGAGAAAAAAATTGGCAATATCATTGATTATCTTGGCGTATTTGCTTATGTGAATGGTTGTAAAGCTTGTAAAAAATAAGATGGTTTGTGAAGTCCAAAGACGCTTTTTACTCAAAAATGATGACTTTATAAAAATTTTAAAAGAAGAAAAAATTATATATTCTAAGGATAAAATACGCGTTTTCTTTACGCGTATAAGTCCTTTTTGTGATGTTAAATATAAAAAATTTAATAAAAATTATTATCGATTTTCGCTTTATAAACTGCATGATATTTTAGATAAAAAAAATCATAAACTTTCTAAAAAAGAATTTAAACAGCAAAGTAAAAAACTTATAGGAAGTGTTATTAAGAAAACTAGAATTAGTTTTGAGATTAATAGTGCTCGATTTTTACTTTATAAGTTTAAAAATAATCTGCAAGATTTGGTCATTTTGAAAGTTGTTTTTCCTACTTTTGAAAAAGCAAAGCAATTTAATTTACCTCACTTTTTTAAAAGCTATAAAGAGATTTCAGATGATGAAAATTTCTACAGCAAAAATTTAGCATTATATGGAGATTTTTCTAAAATTTTTGATAGTGCTAGATGTATTAAAATTTTAGATAAGCAAGAAGATATTAGCTTACATTTTCCAAATCAAATTCAAAGTTTTGAAGCGGGTAAAATCTTACTTTTTGTACTTTTAAAAAGATTAAAAAATGACAGATTGAATTTTTTACAAAAATTAAATTTTGAAAGTTTTGAGCAATTTTTTGTAAGTCTTAGGCAAATATGCATTTTCTTTGAGCTTTTTAGCACTCTTTTTGAAAAGAGTATTCAAAATAAACTTCAAGATTATATTTTGAATTTGGAAAAACAAATTTGTAATGATAAAATTTGTAAATTTGAATTAGAAAAATATATTTTTATTTTAAGTGATGAAAAAATCAATGATATTTTTCTTGATATGGATTTTATTTTAAAGAATGATTGTAGTTTTTATCAAGGAGAGAAAAATCAAATTTTAAAGTCTTTAGTGGCTTTTAAACTAAGAAAAGAATTAGTTTTTTTAAAGAAAAAAATTGTAAAATCTCAAACAAATCATGAAGAAGAATTAGAAAGAATAAAATTTTTATTATGCTATTTTGCAACTATGTTTGAAGAAAAAAGTATTGAAAAACTAAAAAATTATTTTGAACATAATCATTTAGAACAAATTTCATATGATGAAAATACAATAAAACAAATTGAAAAAAGCATTAAAAAATTAAAAATATATAGTTAGGAAAAACATGCAAAAACAAGAAAAAATAGTCAAAATGTTTGATGATATAGCACCAACTTATGATAAGGCTAATAGAATTTTAAGTTTTGGAAGTGATGTGAGTTGGAGAAAAAAAGCTTGTTTAGATGTTTTTAAATTTTCTAACAATGAACTTGATATTATCGATGTGGCTTGTGGTACAGGCGATATGATTATAGAATGGCAAAATCAAGCCTTAAGGACAAATAAAAATATCATTAGTATAAAAGGGGTTGATCCAAGTGCGGGCATGCTTGAAGTGGCTAAGAAAAAAATTCCTGATGCGACTTTTGTGCAAGCAAAAGCACAAGAACTTCCACTTGAAAGTGAAAGTGCAAATATCATAAGTATAAGTTATGGCATACGCAATGTGGTAGATAGGAAAGAAGCTATAAAAGAATTTGCAAGAGTGTTAAAAAAGGATGGGATTTTACTTGTGCTTGAATTTACTAAAAGAGAGCAGGGTGGTTTTATAGCTGCTTGTAGAGATTTTTACTTAAAAAATATTTTACCAAAAGTGGGTGGATTTATCAGTAAAAATTATAGTGCTTATGAGTATTTACCAAATTCGATAGAAGATTTTTTAAGCAAAGAAGAATTTATTAAAGAATTGAGTGAGTATTTTGAAATGCTAGAGTATAAAAGCTTTAGTTTTGGTGTTTGTTCTATGTTTATTGCAAGAAAAAAATGAAAGTTTCAGAACTTAATTTAAAAGCTAAAAGTTTATTAGAATTTCATCTTGATGATATAGAGCTTAGTGGAGAAATTTCTAAAATTACCATTCATAGTTCAGGACATTGGTATTTTGATTTAAAAGATGAAAAATCAAGTATAGCTTGTGTGATGTTTAAAGGTTTTAATCAGTTTGTCCAAGCTAAACCTAAAGTTGGCGATATGCTTGAACTTAGAGGTTATGTAAGTTTATATGAAGCAAGTGGCAGGTATCAATTTATCACCAAAAGTATGCAAAAAACAAGTCTTGGAGATTTAGAAGCTAAATTTTTAGCTCTAAAAGAAAAGCTTGAAAAAGAAGGTTTGTTTGATACAAATGTTAAAAAAAGCATTATTAAATTTCCTAAAAAAATAGGCATAGTTACTTCTTTTACTTCAGCTGCTTTGCAAGATATGTTAAAGCTAATTTCACAAAAAGAATACAATCTTTGCAAAATAACTATTTTTAATGCCCTTACCCAAGGACAAAGTGCCCCAAATTCTTTAATACATGCTTTAAAAAAAGCCAATGAGTATAATTTAGATGCGATTATTTTGGCAAGAGGTGGTGGAAGCAGAGAAGATTTGTTTTGTTTTAACGATGAAGAACTTGCAAGATGTATTTTTTCTTTAAAAACGCCTATTGTTTCTGCTATTGGACATGAGATTGATTATGTTATTAGTGATTTTGTAGCAGATTTAAGAGCACCAACTCCAAGTGCAGCTATTGATATGATTTTTCCAAATAAACTAAGCTTAGAACAAGGACTTGATGAGCTTGCTATGCGTTTTAAAAACCAAATGTTAAATCATCTTAAGTTTTATCAAAACAAAATCGATCACTTGCAAAATTTAGCCAAAGCTAAGTCTTTAGAAAATGCTTTTTTTCTTAGAAAACAAAAGCTTGATTTTTTACAAAGCCAACTAAAGAGTGTTTTAAATTTAAAATTATTAAATTATGAAAATAAGCTTGATAATTTTGAGGAACTTTTAACTCAGCATAAAAATTTCTTTGATAAAAGTAAAAATTTGATAAATTTACAAAAAGATGGCAAAAATATCTCTCTTGAAAAGCTAAAAAAAGGGGATATTATAAAGCTTTGCTCAATAAATGAGAGTAAAGAAGCTCAAATACTATAAAAAGGAGATAAAATGAGAGTGATGAATTTTAGTGCAGGTCCTTCAAATCTGCCTGATGAGGTTTTAAAAGAAGCACAGGAGTATTTGTTTGATTATCATGGCAAAGGCTTTTCTATTATGGAAGTTTCTCATCGTGGAAAGGTTTTTGAAGAAGTGCATTTTGAGGCTATTAAAATGGCAAAAGAACTTTATGGTGTAAATGATGATTATGAAGTGCTTTTAATGCAAGGTGGAGCTAGTTTGCAATTTGCTATGATACCTATGAATTTATATATGGGTGGAGTTTGTGAATTTGCTAATACGGGAGTTTGGACTAAAAAGGCTATTAAAGAAGCTGAAATTTTAGGAGTAAATACAAAAATAGTAGCAAGCTCTCAAGAAAGTGAGTTTGATCATATCCCACAATTTGAATTTAGCGATAATGCAGATTATGCTTATATATGCTCTAATAATACCATTTATGGAACTCAATATAAAAGCTATCCAAAGACTAAAAGTCCTTTGATAATTGATGCTTCTAGTGATTTTTTCTCTAAAAAGATAGATTTTTCTAATATTGCTATGCTTTTTGGTGGGGTGCAAAAAAATGCAGGAATTTCAGGGCTTGCTTGTGCTTTTGTGCGTAAAGATATGATAGAGCGTAGTAAAAACAAAAATATACCTAGTATGTTAAAATATAGCGTTTATGCTGAAAATAATTCTTTATTTAATACTCCAGCAACCTTTGCTATATATATGTTTAATCTTGAAATGAAATGGCTTTTAAATCAAGGTGGATTAGACAAAATCAATGAGCAAAATATACAAAAAGCCAAAATTTTATACGATGTGATTGATGAGAGTAATGGTTTTTATAAAGGTCATGCCAAAAAAGAGGATAGATCATTAATGAATGTTAGTTTTAATATAGCTTATGATAAAAACTTAGAGCCAGTTTTTGTAAAAGAAGCTGAAGAAAATGGTATGATAGGTCTTAAAGGACATAAAATTTTAGGTGGAATTCGTGCTAGTATTTATAATTCTATCAGCATTGAAAAGGTTCAAAAGTTAAGTGAATTTATGAAAGCTTTTGCAAAAAAACATGCTTGATTTTTGGTGATTTTCACCAAAAATCATTTGTATAGTAAAAACTTTACTCTTTAATATTTATCAGCATTTTCCTAAGCCACTATTGTATTTTTTTTCAAGAAAATCTTTGAAAAATTCTTTTCTACTTTTACAAGGTGCTTTAGGATGTTTTTCTCTCATATGTTCAAGATATTTATCATAACTTGCAACTCCAACCAAGGGATGAAAAAACCTTTCGGATTTTTCATACCATAATTTAAGTTTTTTTATCATGTTTTTTCCTTTTTTAATGCTATATAAGGGCTTTCTTTTAAAGGAATGTTTAATTTTTTGATAAAAATTCCAAAACAAGAAAGTATAACAAGCAAAGTGGTAATCATGAAAAACACACATAAAATTGCATTTATTAAATTGGAGTTTTTAGCTTGAGATGCTAATTTTATATCTTTTTTGATTTGCTCGATTATTGCTTCATCTTGTGTTTGAGAAAGTTTTAAATTAAATTCTTGTATTTTTTGCGTATTTATTTGTACAGCAGCAACATGACTTATAGCATTATGGATTGGATCTCCTTCTTTGTAAGGAAGAATTTTTTGAATACCTCCATAAAGTGTTGCGATTAAAACAAAACAAGCAGGTATGAGAGTAATCCAAGTATATCTTGCCTTCCCCATTTTAAATAAAATCGCACTTGCTAAAAGCAATGCCATACCAGCAAGCATTTGATTACTCACTCCAAAAAGTGGCCATAATGAGTAAATTCCGCCTTTTGGATCTATCGCTCCTTGATAGAGAAAATACCCCCATCCACCAACACTTAAAGCTGTTGCAAAAATTCCTGCTAAGGTATTATTGATATTTCCTAAAGGTTTATAAACATTACCCAATATATCTTGAGCCATAAATCTACAAGCTCTTGTCCCAGCATCAACTGCAGTTAAAATAAACAAGGCTTCAAATAAAATAGCAAAGTGATACCAAAAGCCCATTAAATTCACTCCACCAAATAATTCATGTAAAATTAAAGCAACACCTACAGCAAATGTTGGTGCCCCACCAGTTCTTGATAATATGCTTTGTTCGCCTATATTTGTAGTTAAAGTAGTGATTTCTTCAGGAGTTATTTTAAAACCCCAGCTAGAAATAGTGGCAGCTGCATTTGCAACATCTACACCTATAGTAGCAGCAGGCGCATTGATGGCAAAGTAAAGACCAGGGTGTAAAATACAAGCACAAATTAAAGCCATGATAGCCACAGCACTTTCCATAAGCATGGAGCCATATCCAACAGCTAATGCATGAGTTTCATTTTCAAGCATTTTAGGAGTTGTGCCACTTGAAATTAATGCATGAAAACCACTAATAGCTCCGCATGCAATGGTAATAAATAAAAATGGAAAAATTGCTCCAGCAAATACAGGCCCACTTCCATCTAAATATTGAGAATTAATTTTTGGCATTTGAAGATCAGGCGCTACAAATACAATAGCTAAAGCCATAACCACAATAACACCGATTTTTAAAAAAGTTGATAAATAATCTCTTGGAGCAAGTAAAAACCAAACAGGTAAAATTGCAGCTATAAAACCATAAGCCATCATAATAAGTGCTAAAGTTGGCGCATCAAAGGTAAATATTTTCGCCCAATAAGGATCAGCAGCTATTTCACTTCCATAATGTATGGCTAATATGAGCAATATAAAACCTATAATAGAAGCTTCACCAACCCTACCAGGTCTTAAAAATCTCATATAAATTCCCATAAAAACAGCAATAGGAATGGTCATTGCGATGGTAAATAATCCCCATGGAGATTCTGCTAAAGCTTTTACAACAACCATAGCTAAAATCGCAATAATTATAAGCATAATTCCAAATATAGCAATCATTGCTATTGCGCCGATAAATTGTCCTAATTCATCTTTTATCATCTCTCCTAAAGATTTTCCATTACGACGCGTAGATATAAATAAAACTACAAAATCATGTACCGCACCTGCTAAAACACCGCCTATTAATATCCAAAGCATAGAGGGTAAATAACCCATTTGTGCAGCAAGTATAGGACCTACCAAAGGACCAGCTCCTGCGATAGCGGCAAAATGATGTCCAAAAAGTACAATTTTATTTGTAGGGACAAAATCACATCCGTCATTTTTAACTACAGCAGGAGTTGCTCTGTTTTTATCTAGCTCTAGCACCTTATAGGCAATATATCTACCATAAAATCTATACCCTATGATATAAATACATAAAGCAGCAATAACAAGATAAATCGCTGAAATACTTTCGCCATTTTGGAGTGCTAATATGCCAAAACAAACAGCACCGACAATGGCAACAAAAAACCATAATATTTTGTTAGTAATATTCATTTAATTCCTTTGCTTTAGTGAATTTATTTAGTGTATCGTAGAATTATATTTTATTGCTATATAGGATAAATAAAAAATTAATATATTACAAAATGTAACATATTTCTTAGTCAATTAAAAATTAATTTTATTGACTAAGAATTTGAAATTATTTAGATTTAAAACTTAGTGTCGCTGTCAATTGTAAAGTATCGCCATATCTGTCTAGATTGTATGGTAGTTTGATGTTTGCAGCTATTATTTGTAAACCATCTTTTGGTTTTGTGAGTGTGATTGTTGCTATACCTTTTTCATTTGTTGCTATGTTGTCGATATCATCATTTTGATCTTCAAATTCAACTCCTTTTACGGGTTTTCCATCTAGTAAAACTTGGAGTTTTAATTTATCTCCTTCATGTAGTGTTAAAGGATTTTGTAAAGGAACTATTTCAAATTTTAATCCTAATGGTTTTTTTGAACCTTCATCCCAAGAAAAAATACTTTTTCCCATTTTGAAAATTTTTCTTGTTTGAGTGACTTCATTTGCACCAGTAATATCTGTAATATCAGATCTTTTTTGTGCATAATGTTTTCCATCTTTTGTAAATGTGTAATATCCAAAATCATAATTAACACTTGCAATAGCAGGTTTTCCCTCAATAAATATTTTGTTATTTTCGTAGTCATAGCCAGCTTTTAAATTTTTTCCTTGAGAATCTTTTGCACTTATACCAAAAACCCTATCAGGTTGATATTGTCCCCAGTGATCATCAGCCCAAAAACCTACTTCATATCCATTGCTAGTTTGCATAGGAAAGAATTGATGAGCTAAAGCAGAACCTGCTATAAAAAAACTCAAAAACACCATTTTTGAAAATTTCATTTTTTCTCCTTTAAAATAATTTTGATAATCATTATATATATTTTTATTTATATAAAACTTAAGAATGTATTTTAATTTTTCCTTTATAAAAAAGAAAAATATTTTAATTTTTCTTATGTTAAAATCATAAATTTATTTTTAAATATTTAGGAAAAGTTATGAATGATACTATTAATATAATTGGTGCTAAAGAGAATAATCTTAAAAATATCAACCTAGAAATTCCTAAAAATAAGCTTATAGTTTTTACAGGACTTAGTGGAAGTGGTAAATCCACTTTAGCTTTTGGTACGCTTTATGCAGAAGGACAACGCCGCTATATTGAGAGTTTAAGTGCTTATGCAAGGCAGTTTTTAGATAAAGTGGGTAAGCCAAATGTTGATAAAATAGAAGGTTTAACTCCTGCTATTGCTATTGATCAAAAAACAACTTCTAAAAATCCTCGATCAACTGTTGGGACTATTACTGAAATTTATGATTATTTAAGACTTTTATATGCAAGGATTGGCTCACAACATTGTCATCAATGTGGCCAAAAAATCTCATCTATGAGTGCAGCAGATATCGTAGGTGAAATCTTAAAGCTTCCAAAAGGGGCAAAAATCATCATTTATGCTCCTTTGATCAAAGAAAAGAAGGGAACTTTTGCAGATCTTTTGGAAAATTTAGTCGCAAAAGGTTATGTTAGAGCGCAAATTGATGGGGTTTTAACGCGTCTTGATGAGGATATTGAGCTTGCTAAAACTAAAAAACATACAATAAAGCTTGTGATAGATAGACTCCAAGTGCAAGATGATATGTTGGCAAGACTTGCAAGCGATATAGAAAAAGGTCTTAGTGAGAGCTTTGGTGAAGTGGAAATTGAAGTTTTAAATAATGAAGAATTAAACATAGCAAAACATTTTCATTATAGTGAGCATAATGCTTGTTTTGATTGTAAAATTTCTTTTCCTTTGCTTGAGCCTTTGAGTTTTTCTTTTAATTCTCCAAAAGGTGCTTGTCCAAGTTGTGATGGTCTTGGTATAAGATATACGCTAGATATGAAAAAGCTTATCAATGAAGAATTAAGCTTAGAAGCAGGAGCTGTAAAGCTATTATATGGGTTTAATAAAAGTTATTACTATAAGTTTTTAATGGCCTTTTGCGAGCAAAATGATATAAGGGTAAAAATTCCATATAATGAGCTAAGCGAAGAAGAAAAGCGTCTAGTACTTTATGGTAATGCCAAGGAAATTAACTTTTTATGGAAAAGACATCGCTTAAATCGCAAATTTGAAGGTGCAGTTAAATATGCTTATGAAATGCTAAAAGATGAAAAAGATTTAAGCGAGTATATGAGCGAAAAAACTTGTAAAGATTGCAATGGTCATCGTTTAAGAGCTGAAAGTTTAGCTGTAAAAGTTGCTGAAAAAAATTTGGGTGAAATTTTAGATATGAGCATAGAAAATACTACTGCATTTTTTTCAAAAGAAGCTAATTTTGCATATTTGAGTGAGCAAGAAAGATTGATAGCTAAGCCTATTTTTAAAGAAATTAATGAAAGATTGTTTTTTCTTTATGATGTAGGACTTGGGTATTTATCCTTAGGGCGTGATGCAAGAACAATTAGTGGAGGTGAAGCTCAAAGAATTCGTATAGCATCTCAAATTGGTAGTGGTTTAAGTGGGGTGATGTATGTTTTAGATGAGCCTAGCATTGGTTTGCATGAGCGAGATACAGCAAAACTCATTAAAACTTTAAGAAATCTTCAGCAAAAGGGTAATACTTTAATCGTGGTTGAGCATGATAAAATGACAATAGAAGAAGCAGATTTTATCGTAGATATTGGTCCAAATGCTGGTAAATTTGGTGGTGAAGTTGTATTTAGTGGAACTTATAAAGAATTATTAAAAAGTAAAAGCCAAACTGCCCTTTATATGAGTGGTAAAAAGCAAATTGCCCATCAAAAAAATAGAGAACAAAAAGATTTTATTAGTTTAAAAGATGTGAGTATTAATAATATTCAAAATTTAAGTGTAGATTTTCCATTGCATAATTTAGTAGCAATTACAGGTGTTTCAGGAAGTGGTAAAAGCTCGCTAATCTTGCAAACTTTGCTTCCATTTGCAAAAGAAGAGCTTAACCGTGCTAAAAAAGTTAAAAAACTAAGTGGGGCTAAGATAGAAGGTTTGGAAAAACTTGATAAGGTAATTTATCTTGATCAAAGTCCTATAGGAAGGACTCCTCGTTCAAATCCCGCTACTTATACAGGTGCTATGGATGAAATTCGTAATCTTTTTGCAGCTACCAAAGAAGCTAAAATGCGAGGTTATAAAGCAGGGCGTTTTTCTTTTAATGTTAAAGGTGGAAGATGTGAAAAGTGTAGTGGAGATGGTGAAATTAAAATAGAAATGCACTTTTTGCCTGATGTGATGGTAACTTGTGATGTTTGCAATGGTAAAAGATATAATGATGCAACTTTAGAGATTAAATATAAAGGTAAAAGCATAGCTGATGTTTTAAATATGAGTATTATTGAGGCAAGCGAGTTTTTTACTTCTGTGCCAAAGATAAAACAAAAGCTTGATACTTTGGTAAAAGTTGGGCTTGATTATCTTACCTTGGGACAAAATGCAACTACTTTAAGTGGCGGGGAGGCTCAGCGTATTAAGCTAGCTAAAGAATTAAGCAGAAGCGATACAGGAAAAACTCTTTATATTTTAGATGAACCTACAACAGGACTTCATTTTGAAGATGTTAATAAACTTATTGTAGTTTTGCAACATTTAGTTGATCTTGGAAATAGTGTGTTTGTGATAGAGCATAATTTAGATGTGATTAAAAATGCTGATTATATCATCGATATGGGACCTGAAGGTGGAGTTAAAGGTGGTAAGGTTATAGCTAAAGGTAGCGTTGAAGAGCTTGCTAAAAATCATAAAAAAAGTGGTTCTTATACAGGGTATTATCTAAATTTAGAGCTAAAAAGCATAAAAAAATAAATTGGTTGAAGTTATCCTTCAACCATAAATTTCACCTTTTTTATACTCATAAATACTTTGCATATCTTTATCGCCTCTTCCTGAAAGATTTACAACTATCACACTTTTTTTCTTTAAAGTCGGACAAAGTTTTTCTAGATAAGCTAATGCATGTGAGCTTTCAATAGCGGGTATAATACCTTCTTCTTTGCATAATAATTTTAAAGCATTGATGCACTCATCATCACTAATAGCATAATAACTTGCTCTTTTACTTTCTTGTAAATATGCGTGCAAAGGACCTATGCCAGGGTAATCAAGCCCAGCAGAAATACTAAAAGTATGAGCAATGTTTCCTTTATCATCTTGTAAAACTTTAGTTTTCATACCATGGATAATACCTTCTTTACCTTTAGTAAGTGTGGCTGCATGATAAGGTGTATCTTTTCCTAAACCTGCTGCTTCAACGCCTATGAGTTTAACTTTTTCATCTTTTAAAAATGCATGAAAAATTCCAGCAGCATTGCTACCACCTCCAGCTGCTGCTATGATGTAATCAACTTTTTTATTTAATTTTCTAAGTTGCATTTTACATTCTTTACCTATAATACTTTGAAAATGCGTAACAATTTGTGGATAAGGATAAGGCCCCACTGCACTTCCTACTACATAAAATACTTCTTTGGTATTTTTAACCCAAAACTTTAAAGCCTCATCTACCGCATCACTTAAAGTTTTACTTCCACTTTCTACCGCATGAACTTTTGCTCCTAAAAGCTCCATTTTATAGACATTTAAGGCTTGTCTTTTTACATCAATAGCTCCCATAAATATCTCACATTCAAGTCCCAAAAGTGCTGCTGCAGTAGCTGTTGCAAGTCCGTGTTGTCCTGCTCCGGTTTCTGCAATAATTTTTTTCTTATTCATTTTCTTTGCCATTAAGGCTTGAGCTATGGCATTGTTGATCTTATGAGCTCCTGTGTGAGTTAAGTCTTCTCTTTTTAAATAAATTTCATGATTATAAAGCTTGCTTAAATTTTTAGCATGGTATAAAGGTGTGGGTCTTCCCACATAATTAGCTAAGAGTTCTTTTAATTCTGTGTTAAAATCTTTATCTTTTTTGAGTTTTAAAAAAGCTTTTTCTACTTCATCTAATGCTATTTTTACTTCATTTGGCACAAATTGCCCACCAAATTTTCCATAATATTTTTTCATAGTATTTCCTTAAAATGATTAATAATTTAAAATCAAAAATGATCAACTAAAACTAAAAATGTAAAATAAAAAATGATTGAAAATGTAGTAGCAGGCTTAACGCCAAGAAAAAGAAGCTCTGTTAAATGAGTATTCTAAATTTAGTTTAGAAAATTTTTTCCTTTCCATAATTTTTCCTTTTAAAAAATTGCCAAATTGCTTTACATTCTAAGATAATTATTATTAAAAATTCTTTAAAATGATAGTTTAGAAAATAAATACTAAGAAAATTTATAATGTTTGATTTTTTATATAATGATATAAGCTATATAGGGCTTTTTGTAGTATGTTTTCTCTCTAGCACTCTTTTGCCTATGGCTAGCGAGGCTTTTGTGCTTGTTTTTGTGAAATTAGATTTTAATGCTTATATGGTTTTATTTATAGCAAGCTTGGGGAATACTTTGGGTAGTTTAAGTACCTATGCGTTAGCTTATTTTGGAGAGAGTCAAATTTTGGAAAAATATTTTAAAAACTCTTTATGTAAATTAGAAAAAATCAATGCAAACTTTAAAAAATTTGGCTCTTTGTATGCTTTTTTTACTTTTTTACCCATAGTGGGAGATCTTTTTGCACTAGGGCTTGGATTTGCTAAGTATTCTTTTTTAAAAGCAAGTATTTTTATAGCCTTGGGTAAATTAAGTCGTTATGCTTTTGTAATTTTCATAGCAAATTCCATTTAAAAGCCTTGATTTTAAAAGATTTAAAAGTCTAGCATTATCAACATCTTTTAAAACTTTTATGGTGTTTTTTAATTCATGATTTTTCATAGGCATTTTTGCATCTTTAAAACACCTTATCGTGCTTCCTCTAGCAAAAGTACTATCACAAATGACATCTACTAAATACTCATCAAAATTTGCTAAATTTGGATCAAGCATATAAGCAATAGTTAATGCATCGTGTATCCATGTGCCATTTGTGCCTCTTGTTTTGCTTGCATAATCAATCCAAACTCTTAAAGTCTGCACTAAAAAATCACAAAGTGGATTTTGATTTTCTAAAGTATTTAAATCTTCATGCGTGAGCATAGTTTGCATTGTTGCATTATAAGGAACAAGTGTGATTTTAGCTCTTGAGTTTAAAACTATACTAGCAGCTTCAGGATCAAAGCCAAAATTTGTATCTTTGATATGATAAGGCATATCAAAACTTCCACCCATGATAAAAATTTCTTTTACATTTTTATCAAAGTCTTTAAAAAGTTTCATCGCTATGGCTATATTTGTTAAAGGCCCTATAGCGCAAATTGAAATTTCACCTGGGTTTTGCATAATAAGCTCACCCATTTTCATACAAGCATTTGGGTTTATGTTTTCTAGGATTTTTATAGGTTTTATATGATCCCAAAGATGAGTAAGCTTAAACTCTTCTACGCCTTTATCTAGTCTTTGTCTCCAAAAATGACTATCTTCACATAAAGCTTCATGAGCACCTAAATACAAAGGTATATCTAGATTAAGCTTATTTAATAAATCTTTAGCAACACTATAAGCGGTTAAAGCTTGCACATTACCACTTAAAGTGCTAATCATTTCAAGTTTGATTTCTTTGGAGGCTAAAATAAGTCCAAGGGCTAAACCATCATCAGTATTAGCCCCTGCTATTCCATTGCCTATATCAGTATCTAAAATAAGGCGTATCATATCGCATCTTCTATTAAATTTAAATCCCTGCCTCTAGTTTCTGGTGCAAAGAAAGTTGTGATAAAACCAATTCCTGCAGTGATAACAAAATACAAGGCTATTGGCCACCAAGTGTCATAATAAGCAAGCAAAGCTGAAGCTATCATAGGAGCGGTTCCTCCTGAAAGTATAGAGCCAAATTCTTTTGCTAGTGCCATTTTGGTATAGCGATTTTTTGCTCCAAAAAGCTCCACACCCCACGCAGCTTGTACGCCAAAAATTCCTAAAGATGCCAAAGACATACCTACAATGATAGTTAAAATTACAATAATTTCATTTTTACTATCAAGTAGCATAAAAGCAGGGAAAGCATAAAGCATTAAAAGCAAGCAAAAGGTTCTATAAGTAATACGCCTTCCAAATTTATCACTTAAATATCCTGCTAAAGGTATAACCAAAAATCCCACCAAAGAAGCGATAACAACAGCAGTTGTGGCTACTGATTTATCAAGAAGTAAAATTTTAGTTACATAACCTACTATAAAGCCTTGTGCAAGATAAGATGGTCCATTTTCTCCTATCCTTATACCCACCATAGTCCAAAATGCACGACTTTTCTGCCAAAAAGTTCTTTCATCTTTTTTCATATGTGCTTCATTTTCATGACGAATTTTTAGCATTAATTCTTTTTGTTTTTCAAAAACAGGAGTTTCTTTTACATTTAAACGCATATAAACAGCAAAAAGTGCTATAAAAATACTTCCTATAAAAGGAATTCTCCATCCCCATTCTTTAAAACTAGCATCATCCATACTTGTAACTAAAAGCCACACGAAAGCTGCAAGTAAGGTTCCGCTGTTTGATCCAAGTGCTATAACAGAAGAGATTAAACCTCTATGTTTGCTAGGAGCATATTCTCCAAGCATGACAGTCCCACCTGAAAGCTCAGCACCTGCTCCAAAGCCTTGCATAAAACGCAAAATAACCAAACATATAGGAGCCCAAATTCCAATTACTGCATAACTTGGTATAAAACCAATTAAAGTAGTTGAAATACCCATTAATGCAATGGTGCTCATTAATACATTTTTTCTTCCGTATTTATCTCCTAAATATCCAAAAAATAAAGCTCCAATAGGTCTAGCAATAAAACCTATACCATAAGTAACAAAACTAAGCAATAATGCTATAACAGGAGTTTGTTCAGGAAAGAAAACTTCTGAAAAAACAGTAGCTGCAGCTAAGCCATAAAGTGCAAAATCTGCATATTCCATGGCAGTTCCTAGCCAGCATGAAAACACAGCCTTTTTAAATGCCTTTTTTCCTTGTGGAGTTTGAAAATTTTCATCCGCGATTGATTTTGTTTGCAAGATTAAACCTTTGTTTTAAATTTAAAATATAATTGTAACTAAAATGCTTAAAATGGAAATTTAATACTTTTTACCGACTTTTAAATAATTTTGGGCGATAATTATTATTATTTTTTAATATAGGAAAAAAATGAAAACTTTAACAATAATTGATACTTTTGGTTTTTTCTTTAGACTTTTTTATGCTTTAAAGGGTTTGAAAAATTCAAAAGGTGAGCCTAGTAATATGATTAGTGGTTTTGCTAATTTTATTTATAGTTTGAAAAATGAACATCCTAGTGATATGATTATTTTTGCTCTTGATAGTAAAGGAAAAACTTTTAGAAGTGAAATTGATCCAAATTATAAAATCAACCGCACTCCACCTCCGCCTGATTTATTAGCTCAAATTCCAATTTGCATTCAAATGATAGAAAAAATGGGTTTTTCAAGTTTTTCTTGCGAAGGATATGAGGCTGATGATATCATCGCATCTTTAGTTAAAGAGTGTGAAAGTAAGGATATTTTTATAAGAATTATCACTCAAGATAAAGATTTATATCAACTTATAAAAGATGATAAAGTTAGTATTTATAGCCCTATTTCAAAAAATGATTATAATGAAGCAGGGTGTTTGGAAAAATATGGGGTAAAACCTAGCCAAATAAGAGATTTTTTAGCTCTATGTGGAGATAGTTCAGATAATATCCCAGGGGTAAAAGGAATTGGTGCTAAGGGTGCTAAGAATTTACTTGATGAGTTTGAAAGTATTGAGGGAATTTATGAAAACTTAACACTAGTGCGTAATGAGAGAAGTCGTAATTTGTTGCTTGAAGGCAAAGAAAATGCCTTTTTAAGCAAAAAACTTGCTTCTTTGTATGAAAATTTAGATGTAAAAGATATGCTTTTAAATTGTGAGTATCCAAAAGATGAGCCTTTGCTTAAGATTATGGATATTTTAGAGCATTATGAATTAAATGCTTTGTTAAAAAAACTACGCACTAATCCTACTAATAAAGATAAAAATTTAGGATTTAATGCAAGATTAATTTTAGATGAGAAAGAATTATTTGAAATTTTAGAAAAAATTGATGATCAAAGCATTGTTGCTTTTGACACCGAAACTACGGGCTTGGATACTAAAGAAGCTAAGATAGTAGGGTTTAGTTTTTGTTTTCATGAAAGTGAAGCCTTTTATGTGCCACTTGCACATGATTATTTAGGAGTTTGTAAGCAAATTTCTATGCAAGTAGCTAAAAAGGGTATAGAAAAAATATATCAAAGCACGGTTATAGGCCATAATCTTAAATATGACTTTGAAATCATAAAAAATAATTTTAATTTACTTCCTCCAAAAAACTATGCTGATACTATGATACTTGCATGGCTTAAAGAGCCAAGTTTGCGTGTAAATATGGATGATTTGGCAAAAAGATTGTTTGCTTATGAGACTTTACATTTTGAAGACTTGGTAAAAAAAGGAGAAAACTTTGCAGGAGTGGATGTAGAAAAAGCTTGTAAATATGCTGCTGAAGATGCTTATATTACTTTAAGATTTTATTTGTATTTTTTAAAAAATTTAGAAAAGCCTTTATTTGAACTTGCACAAAAAAGTGAGTTTGAATTTATCAAAGTGCTTATTATGATGGAAAATAATGGCATTAAACTTGACACTCGAAAGCTTGAAAACTTAATGCAAAGTTTTAATCAAGATATTAAAATACTAAGTGAAAAAATATATGATTTAGCGGGTGAAAAATTTAATATTAACTCTCCTAAACAAGTAGGGGATATTTTATTTGAAAAATTAAAATTACCAAGTGGTAAAAAAGGTAAGACAGGTTATTCTACTGATGAAAAGGTTTTAAATGCTATTTTAGATGAACATTTGATTGTAAAAGAAATTTTAGCTTACAGAGAGCTTGCAAAATTAGTTTCTACTTATTGTGAACCTTTGTTAAAATTAGCTAAAAAAGATGAAAATTCAAGAATTTATTCAAGTTTTTTGCAAACAGGAACAGCTACTGGACGCCTTTCATCAAAAGATCCAAATTTGCAAAATATCCCTGCACATGGTCAATATGCTAAGGATTATAAATCTTGCTTTATTGCAAAAGAAGGATTTAGTTTTATCTCACTTGATTATTCACAAATTGAGCTTAGAATGCTAGCACATTTTAGTGAAGATGAGAAATTATTAGAAGCGTTTTCAAACGATGAGGATATTCATGCAAAAACTGCTATTATGATTTTTGGCCATAGTGATTATGAGACAAGAAGTATTGCTAAAAGTATAAATTTTGGTCTTATTTATGGTATGGGTTATAAGACTTTGAGCCAAAATTTAAAAATAGAAGCGAAGTTAGCTAAAGAATATATTGAAAAATATTTTGAGAATTTTACTAGTATTAAAACTTATTTTGAAAAAGTAAAAAATGAAGCTAAGCAAAATGGCTTTATAAGTACTTTACTAGGTCGTAAGCGTTATTTTGATTTTGAAAATGTAAAGCCTATGCAAATTGCAATGCATGAAAGAGAGAGTATTAACTCTATACTTCAAGGTTCAGCTGCCGATATAATAAAATTGGCAATGATAGAAATAAGTAGAAATTTGGATGAAAACAAACGCTTAATTTTGCAAATTCATGATGAGCTTATTTTTGAAGTAAAAGATGAACTTTGTGAGGATTTTGCAAAAAAAGCTAGTGATATTATGGAAAATATTGTAAAATTAAAAGTTAAATTAAAAACTTCATCAAGTATTGCCAAAAATTGGGGTATATTAAAATAAGGAGAATGTTTAATGGATCTTTCAACCATACTTGGGATGGTATTAGCTGTTGTTAGTATTTCTGTAGGGGATATTTTAGAGGGTGGTAACCCTTTGCATGTTTTACACTTAGCGTCTTTTATTATCGTGGTGCCTACAGCAGCTTTTTGCGCAATGACTTCTACACATAAAAAAATTGTTAAAGGTGCATATAAGGAATTAAAGGTAGTTTTTAAAGGTTCGGGAGTAAATTTAAGTCAAAGAATAGCTGAGCTTGTAGAATACTCTGTTATAGCAAGAAGAGATGGACTTTTGGCTTTAGAGTCAAAAACCAATGAAATTGACAATGAGTTCTTAAAAGAAGCTATGATGATGATGGTAGATGGTAAGAGCGTAGAAGAAATTAAAGAAAGTATGGAAATTCAAGTAGAAGAAATGGAAGAATATTATAAAGAATGTGCAGAATATTGGATACGCTTTGGTGAAACTTGTCCTACTATGGGGCTTGTTGGCGCTGTTTTTGGATTGATTTTAGCACTTAAACTACTCGATGATCCACAGGCTATGGCAGCGGGTATTTCAGGAGCTTTTACAGCAACTGTTACGGGAATTTTTGGTGCTTATGCTTTATTTGGGCCTTGGGGTAATAAAATGAAAGCTAATTCACATGATTTAATTAAGGAAAGAATAGTTATTTCTCACGCTATTGTAAGCATTGCAGAAGGAGCTAATCCAAGAGATTTGGAGGCAAAGTTATTTAACTATTTAAGTCATGATGAGCCTAGAATTTCTCAATTTGATAAATAAGAGTTAAAAATGGGAAAAAACATAAATGTCCAGAATGTCCAGCAGGTGAAAAATGGGCAGTGCCTTATGCAGACTTTTTAAGTTTGCTTTTGGCGCTTTTTATTGCTCTTTGGGCGATTTCTGAAAGTAATCCTGCAAAAACTGAAGCCTTGAAAACTGAATTTGTTAAAATTTTTGAATTCACTGCTTCTAGTCCTTTAGAAAAAGAAAGTGAAGTGCATAATAAATATAGCGCACCTTCAAATGCAAATGTAGAAGAGCTTGAAAAACTTAAGAAATTAAGTATTACTCAACAAGAAAATATAGAAAAATTAAAAGCAGCATTAGATCAAAGAGAAAATAATATAGTTTTAAATTTACCAGCTAGAGTTGAATTTGCTAGGGGTAGTATTCAGATTGATTCTGCTGATGTACAAGATTTTTTAAAGCGTATTAGTGAAGTGCTTAAGAAAATGCCAAAACAAGCTCAAATAGAACTTAGAGGTTATACTGATGCAAGCGATCGGGATCCTAAGAGAAATTTTGATTTAGCTAGTAAAAGATCTCAAGTTGTAGCTGATTATTTAATAGCTAAAGGAATCGATCCAACTCAACTTATAGTTGTAAGTTTTGGTGATAATTATCCTTTAAGTACAAATAAAGAAGATGAAATAAATAATAGGGTAGAGTTTTATATTCGTGTAGATTCTTCAGACAATCAAGTTAGAAAGTCAGTATTAGATCAAATAGAAACTTTTAAATAACAAATAAGCTTTATAAACTTATTTGTTATTTTCTCCGCCAAAACGAAGCAATGCTGAACCCCAAGTAAATCCACCACCAAAAGCATCAAGCAATATTAGTGAGCCTTGTTTTAAACGACCTTGTTCATAAGCATCATTCATTGCCATAGGTATTGAGGCTGCTGAAGTATTGCCGTATTTTTGCACTGTAACTACGCATTGTTCATCTGTAAAATTTAATTTTTCTTGCACGGCTTTAATAATTCTTAAATTAGCTTGATGAGGTATAAAAAGATCAATTTCTTCACTTTTTATATTATTTTTTGTAAGAATATCAACAACATCATTACTTAGAGTATTTACTGCAATTTTAAATACTTCGTTTCCTTTCATTTGCATAGAAAGAGGAGAGCAAATGCTACTTTTTTGAGATCTTTGAGTTATTAATAAATCTCCAAACTCCCCATCACTTGCTGTATGAGTATCTATAATCGGATAATTATCATCTAAAGATACAATTCCAGCACCAGCTCCATCGCCAAATAAAACACAAATACTTCTATCTGTATAGTCTATAATAGAGCTAATTTTTTCAGCTCCAATAATTAAAACATTTTTCTTTGTTTTGCTTTCAACCATAGATTTAGCAAGTTCTAAAAGATAAATAAACCCTGAACATGCTGCAGAAATGTCAAAAGCAGTGATGTTTTTTAATCCAAGATTATGAGCAATTTTACATGCAGTTGATGGCATAGTAAAGCAATCAGGACTTAAAGTAGCAACAATAATAGCATCTATGTCTTGAGGTTTTAAATTCGCTCTTTGTATAGCTTTGATAGCTGCTTTAGTACCAAGATCACTTGTGTTTTCATCATCATTTGCTATGCGTCTTTGTTCTATTCCTGTTCTTCTTAATATCCACTCATCACTAGTTTGCACCATAGATTCTAATTCTTTATTGCTAAGTATTTTTTCGGGAATGTAAGAAGCTATACTTTTTAATGAAGCTTTAGTTGATTTCATAATTGGCAAGTTCTTTTTCTATAGTTTGATTTATATTTGATTGTGTAAAATTTAATGCTTGAAAAATAGCATTTTTAATGGCTTTTGGACCGCTTTTACCATGACTTATAATGACACATTCTTTCACACCTAGAAGTGGAGCCCCACCATATTCTTCATAATCAATGTGGGTTTTTAATTCATTAAAAGCAGGTTTTGCTAAAAGATAGCCAAGTTTTGATAAAAAAGATTTTTGAATTTCTTGTTTTAAAAGTTTTGTAATAACACTTGCTACACCTTCGCCGGTTTTAAGTAAGATATTTCCATTAAAACCATCGCATACTAATACATCTATCGTGCCATTAAATATATCTCTTCCTTCAGCATTTCCGACAAAATTTGAAAGTTGCTTTAAAAGTTGATGGGTTTCTTTAGTAAGCTCATTTCCTTTGCATTCTTCTTCACCATTTGAAAGCAAAGCAACTCTAGGCTTAGCAATTTTTAAAATTTCTTTAGCATAGGCTTCACCCATAATGGCAAATTGAAACAAATGCTCACTTTTGCAATCAACATTTGCACCAACATCTAACACTAATGTTCTTGAATGGATATTTGGCATTAAAGTGGCTATTGCAGGTCTAGCGATATTGGCTAATCTTCCAAGTCTTAAAGTAGCCAAACTCATAGTAGCTCCACTATGTCCAGCTGACACAACAGCTTTTGCTTTTTGATTTCTTACTAAATCTATGGCTTTGTAGATTGTACTATCTTTTCGTTTTAATGCATCTGTAGAATTTTCTTCCATAGCAAATACATCAAAAGCCTCTTCATATTCTATATATGAGTTTAATTCTTGAGGGATTAAGGTTTTAAGCTTTTGAGGATCTCCTACTAAGATGGCTTTAAATTTTCGCTCTTTTAGAGCTTGAATTACACCTTCTATAATAGGCTTTTCCCCAAAATCACCACCCATTGCATCAATAGCAATGCTCGTCATTGTTCTTAATATTCCTTAGTTACAGGATTTACACGATGAGGCATTTTGTAGCTACCATCTTTATCCTTAATAGGCATAGGTAAGGTAACTTTGTAATGAGTTCTGCGTTTTGCTGCGCGAGTTTTGCTCACTCTTCTCTTAGGTACTGCCATTTTTTACTCCTTTATTAATTTAAACATTTATTACAATAAAAATAATCACTTAAGTAAGATTGTAATTCACTTGTAGCAAGCTCTATTAAGTCAATATGAGAGTCAAAAAACTCCATAGTATCACTTAAAGTATTATTTTCATCTTTAAAAATTCCATCGCTTGCAAAAAGCTCTATATTTTGATCGATTTCAAGTTCCATTTCATCACCACATCGATCGCAATTTCTATAAGTAAATCCTTTAAAATTAGCTGTTATTTTAGCTAATTTTGGATTAACTTTTGTAATAGTTCCTTCAAAAACTATATTATCAAGATCTAGTTTAAAAGGATAAGCTACAGAGCTAAGTTTTGCAAAGGCAATTTTCATTATAAAATTTCAGTTTTTGAAAAGAAAAATTCTATTTCAATTTTTGCATTTTCCAAGCTATCGCTTCCATGAACCGCGTTTGCATCAATACTATCTGCAAAATCTGCTCTGATAGTACCAGGAGCCGCTTCTTTTGGATTTGTAGCACCCATTAATTCTCTGTTTTTTAACACAGCATTTTCGCCTTCTAAAACAGAAACCACAACTGGACCACTGATCATAAATTCAACTAAGTCTTTAAAAAATGGTCTATCTTTGTGTACAGCATAAAATTCTTGTGCTTCTTTTTCTGAAAGCTGTATTTTTTTTGTAGCCGCTATTCTTAGACCATTGCTTTCAAAGCGTGTTAAAATTTGACCAATAACGCCTTTTTTTACTGCATCAGGTTTAATAATAGAAAGTGTTTTTTCCAAAATCGTCCCCTTAATTTAGAATAAGTTTTATATTTATAAAAGAGCTAATTATATCAAAAAATGCTTTAAAATTATATAAAAATTGTAATTTTGAGTTATAAAATGAAGAAGCTACAAGCATCTTAAATACTAGAAAGATGCTTGTATTGGGTATTAATTAAGCAAATACCGGAGTTGAGCCATCTCTTAAATCGCTTCCGATATTATCACGACTTGGTTGACCACTAACTACATCGCTCCATACAATACAGCCATCAGTTGGACATGCACTTGCACATGCTGGCTGATCATTATGTCCTACACATTCAACACATTTATCAGCATAAACATAATATCTATCTTCGCCCTCAGGGTTATTTGCATCATCTACGATTGCACTTACTGGGCATTCATCTATACAAGAACCACATGCTATACAAATATCAGTAATTTTAACTGCCATTTTTTACTCCTTAAATATTAAAAGTTTAATATAAGATTATCAAAATTGTCTTAATTTTATTCTTAAAATCTTTTAATTTTGATAATAAAATTAATTTACATACAAATTTACACAATTAATAAATTTTTAAATTTACAAATGATATTATTTTGTTACAAATAAAATTTATTAATTAGGAGATAAACGATGATAGTAACTAAAAAAGCTATTGATTTTACAGCACCTGCTGTATTAGGTAATAATGAAATAGTTGGAGATTTTAATCTTTATAAAAATATAGGACCAAAAGGTGCAGTAGTATTTTTCTATCCAAAAGATTTTACTTTTGTTTGCCCTTCTGAAATTATTGCTTTTGATAAAAGATATCAAGATTTTAAAGATAGAGGTATTGAAGTAATTGGTGTATCTTGCGATAACGAATTCTCTCACTTTGCTTGGAAAAATATGCCGGTAAATCAAGGTGGTATAGGTCAAGTTAAATTTCCTTTAGTAGCTGACTTAACAAAACAAATTGCTAGAAATTTTGATGTTTTATTTGAAGAAGCAGTTGCTTTAAGAGGTTCTTTCTTGCTTGATGCTGATGGAACAATCCGCCATGCAGTTATAAATGACTTACCACTTGGAAGAAACATTGATGAAATGATTAGAATGGTTGATACTATGCTATTTACTAATGAACATGGTGAAGTTTGCCCAGCTGGTTGGAATAAAGGCGATGAAGGTATGAAGGCTGACCCTAAAGGTGTTGCTGATTATCTAAGTAAAAACGAAAATAAATTATAATTTTTTAAGCTGAAAGTTTTTCTTTCAGCTTAGCATAAATTGTGTTATAAAGTTACAATACTCTCAAAATATACTGATTAATATACATTTTTGATAAATGCTTTTAAAATATTATAACTAGGACATCATGTAATAAATAATTTACTTTTTATTTTATATATTTATTATTTTGTTGTCATTTTATTGTATTAATAGCATGATAATCGTTGTATAAAAATTTACTACAAAATTTTAAGGAGCTGTTATGGTTTTTTCATTTTCTAAGAGCTTATCTTCAAAGCTTATATGGATAATGTGTGTAGGTGTAGTTTCTATTGTAATACTGATTAACTTAGTCAGTTATTTTAATTCAAAAAATAGTACTTTTGATTTACTAACAGAAATGCAAATAAACAATATGATGGATACAAATGCTCTGTATGATTTTTATGGAACAACTAAAAGATTAGCTATAGAATCTTTAGCAGAGCAATTTTCTAGTAATTTAAATATGCCTTCAGAACAAATTATGCAAAATCTCAAACTAGCTGCAAAAACTTCTGGGTTTGAGCTAGTTTATGTTGGTTTTGAAGATAGTGGCAAAAATTATCAATCAGATGGTCAAGTACTTGATTTATCAAAAGGTTATGATACTAAAAATAGAGGTTGGTATAAAGAAGCTAAAGCAGCTGGAAAATTTATAACAACTGATCCATATAAATCTGTAACAACAGGAGAAATAGGAATTACTTATGCCATTCCTGTTTATGCTAATGGAAAACTCTTAGCGGTAGTTGGAGGTGACTATAATTTACATACTTTTTCTAAAGATGTTTTAGCTATAGGGCAT
>NZ_JAKMSW010000050.1:0-759 GCF_025772845.1 Campylobacter sp. CNRCH_2014_2849
TATTCTTTTATATCAATATGTTTTTTAATATGTAAAAATTCTAAAATATTTAAAAAAGCATTAGGTATGTAAAATTGATCTAAACTAAGTTGTAAAAAATGATTCATATTATGCATAGAAAAAATATCATTATCTTTAATCAAATCATCTTTATTTAGATTAAATAACATAACCCCACCAAAACCCAATAAGCTTAAATTTTTTAAATTCTCTAAAGCTTTTCTTTTTTCTAAATCAATTTGAAGTATTTTTTGCATTGTTTATCCTTTTATTTTAATTTTACTTTAAATATTTTTTTGTTTTGATTAAATTACTCTTTTATATTATGCTCTTTAGCATAAGCTAGTATTTTAGCTCGAAGTTCTTGCGGAAAATTATATCTATATATGGCAGGAATTCTTGGATCAAGGAGTTTATCAAGCTTATGTCTTTTATAATACCATTCTAGGTTTTCAGGGGTAAAATATCTTGGTGCATTAGGATAGCCTTGAGGTGGAGTTAGGGCTGCTAGTTTGGCAGTTAAAATCATAGAATCTATTCTTAATTGTGCACTTTCTTCACTCCGATCATTTGGAATATCATAACCATAAGCATTAATCATACCATTAGAATATCCATCCATATAACGATCAAATTCTCTTCTGCTTTCATAAGTAGAATCTACATCCCTTGGATCTTTTATCTTACCCTCAACCACATCACTTCTTAAGGCTTTATATATATCTCCAAATTCATCTTCAGAAATTTGATATTCGTTAT
>NZ_JAKMSW010000051.1:0-742 GCF_025772845.1 Campylobacter sp. CNRCH_2014_2849
GTAGGCAAATACACCCAAGAATATTCTAAAGCTTTGTTTGAAGCTGATCGTATATTAAGAAACTCCCCCTACAAAGACTATAAACCCAGATATTTAGATCCTAATCTTTATACAGGGCAAAGTTCTACTTTGCTTGAATTTAAAGATTGGCAAAGTATTTATCTAAAAGATCCTATTAAAGGAAGCATAGCTCCTTGGACTAAAGCAGAAAAAGCTTATTATAAATCTTTAAAAACTAAAAAAGAAAGATATAAGTATTTAGTTATAAGAAGTGGTATAAGAAGTGTTGTTATAGATATACCTTATGAAGCTATAGGAGCTGTAGATGAAAAAGGAAATGTAGATCCTAAATATGAAAAATTATATAGAATAGTAGATGATAATAAACATAATCTAAGATCAAGTTTATTTCATAATGAATGGGGTATGGCAGCAGGAATATTAGGTGATTATAAATATCTAGCTAATGATATGTCTCAAAATGGTTTTAATGCAAGATTTATCCAAGCTACTATACTTTATATACAATTAAGTGGAGGAAGTAGTATATTAGATAAACCTAATTTATTAGGTGCTATTTATGGTTATGCTGATATTGCCGTAGGAAGTGGTTTAGTAGGAGTGCATAAAAATCCTTTAAGAGAACAAGAGATTAAAACCTTAGCTAAGACTTTAAAACCTGATGAATTTGGTATGCTTCCTTTTATAGATGAGATTATGGGAGTAGATTGGATAATTGATT
>NZ_JAKMSW010000052.1:0-616 GCF_025772845.1 Campylobacter sp. CNRCH_2014_2849
TAAATGTTTATCAATTTAATTTTGATGCATGGGGAAAAATATATAAAGCCTTAAGAAGTGACATAGTTGAGGGTAAGATAAAAGATCCAAGGGATGTAGATTCTACTTATGAAAGCAGAAGAGAATTTGATCGTTATATGGATGGGTATCAAAATGGTATGACAATTAATTACCATGTAGATATAAATAATTATAGAAGCGAAGAATCGGCTAAATTATTTATGGATTCATTGGTATTGGAGGCCAAACTCGCAGCTCTAACTCCACCTCAAGGCTATCCTAATGCACCTTATTATTTTAGTCCAGAAAGATTAGAATGGGATTATAAAAATTATCAATTAGATAAACTCCTTGATCCAAGAATTCCCGCCATATATAGATATAATTTTCCAGAGGAACTTCGAGCTAAAATACTAGCTTATGCTAAAGAACATAATATAAAAGAGTAAAAATAATGAATTTCATTAGCCACTACTATAATCATGGAAGATGGTTTGTATATAGGATGAAAGGATAAATAATGAGTGAAACTTATGAAATTTATACACCTAATGGCGGTATATTAGATGTAGAAAAAAAAACGAATAAAATTTTATTATATGATGGGGGAGCTAAG
>NZ_JAKMSW010000053.1:0-588 GCF_025772845.1 Campylobacter sp. CNRCH_2014_2849
ACCAAGCAATTTGTCCGCTTGATATACTATCTATTCCTTTGCTTTCTAGTTTTGCTTTGAGTTTAGAATAAATAGGAATTTGCAAATTTACTCCTAATATAGATAAATTTTTTTATTATAACCAATCTACTTAATACTTTTAATTAATTTAAATTCTTTGTTTTTAAGACATTCTTGTCTTAATTGATCATCTATCTTATCAAGCTCCTCAGGACTTTTATTTTTTGGTAAGTCCTAAAAAGACATGGGGAATGTTCCAATCCATAGGGTGGATATAAATCGTTGTGTAGTACTTCATAAAATTTCCTTATAAGTGACTAAAAAAATAATAACCAAATATTGCATAACAAATCATAAAAATCAATGATAAAAACAAGCTTAATTTATGTATTTTATAAAAAAACCAATGATAAAAAATGAAATAATACTCAAAGAACAAAACCCAATAATCAAAATTGATATATCGTTAATAGTATGAGTATCAATATTAAATAACCATTGTATAGGATATAATAACCACCGAAAATCATCGCTTTTTATTAATATAGAATACACAAATGGGGAGATTATCACAATTCCAAAACATAT
>NZ_JAKMSW010000054.1:0-561 GCF_025772845.1 Campylobacter sp. CNRCH_2014_2849
GCCAAAGCCATCAATGAAAACATCACTAAAACTAAAAATGCATTAGAACAAGATGCTAAAGCAGTAGAACAATCAGTTGATACAGCTAAAGAAATAGAAGGTGGTAATCTAACAGCAAGAATAACAGCAATTCCTGCTAATCCTCAATTAATAGAATTAAAAAATGTATTAAATGATATGCTTGATGTATTACAAGCAAAAGTTGGTTCTAATATGAATGAAATCAATAGAGTATTTGATAGCTATAAGGCATTAGACTTTACTACTGAAGTTAAAAATGCTAAAGGTGGAGTTGAAGTAACTACTAATGTATTAGGTCAAGAAATAGTAGCTATGCTAAGACAATCATCTGAATTTGCTTCTTTATTAGCAGATGAGAGTGGTAAATTACAAAGTGCTGTTAAAGACTTAACAGATTCTTCATCTTCTCAAGCTTCTTCTTTAGAAGAAACAGCAGCAGCATTAGAAGAGATTACTTCTTCTATGCAAAATGTATCTCATAAAACTAGTGAAGTTATTGCTCAAAGTGAAGAGATTAAAAATGTTACTTCTATAATAGGT
>NZ_JAKMSW010000055.1:0-560 GCF_025772845.1 Campylobacter sp. CNRCH_2014_2849
AAGATATCAACAACATCAACATTAATTCAAAACCCTATTTATTAAAAGCTTTATATTTTTGTGAAGATTATGTTTTATATGATAAAGATAAGCAAGCTTTATTTGATGAAAACACAATAAAAGAATTAGAATTTAACTCTAGCTTTTATACTATCTTTATCTCTCATAAAAACAAACTAAATGATACTTATTTAAATGCAAGAAAAGAACTTTATAAAAGTATTGATGAATTTAAAAGACTTGGTTTTAAAGATTTAGAACATGCTTATCAAACTTATATGAGTTCTTTTATTATCAATGAAGAATTAAATAACAAAGATAAAACAATCAATAAAAATGAAAATAAAGAAATAAATAAAAACTTAAATCAAAAAAGTAATACAAAAGAAAGTATAAATTTCAAAGAACTTTCTTTAAATTCAAATCAAGAAAACAATACAAAAGAAAATACAGATACTATAATAAAAAATACAAATTTTAACAATGAAACTTCTTTAAAAATAAAACAAAGCAATATCATTATAGATGATATAAAAGAAGATTTTAAGATTGTATCTAAT
>NZ_JAKMSW010000056.1:0-525 GCF_025772845.1 Campylobacter sp. CNRCH_2014_2849
GGTGAAGTCGATTTGCTTAGAAATTTGAGAAAATTTTGCTTCAAATAGCAAAGAAAAATCAACATGCTTTAACATTTCATCTTCTAATAACTCATCTACATAAATTGCTACATAATATTTTATTATTTCTTTCATTTCGAAATAGTTCCTTCTAAAAGTCCATAAGGTATTATTCCTATAAATATTGCAATTTCAAAACAAAAATACATCATTAAAAATAAAAATTTAAATTTTAAATGCAATTTAACAAAAAAAACCATATTATCATTAATAAAATATTTATTATTGCAAGATTTAAATAAAAATCATTAAAAATTATATTAAAGATATACATAAAACAATAGCAAAAAAGATGAATAAAAAAGAAGTTTTTACAAAAACTTAAAAAAATAAACCAAAATATAGCAATATAAAATAGCAAGATAGGAAAGAAAAAAACAATATAAAGCTCAAATTCCAAATTCTTGAGTTTATATATAACAACAAATACAGCACATATTAAAGCAATATAGCCACTCCCTAAAC
>NZ_JAKMSW010000057.1:0-522 GCF_025772845.1 Campylobacter sp. CNRCH_2014_2849
AGATGCTAATGGTAGACTTGTATTGACCTCAAGAGATGGTAGAGGGATTAAAATAGATGGTAGTATTGGACCTGGTGCTGGAATTTTAAAAAAAGATTATGAAAATTATGGTCGTTTATCTTTAATCAAAAATGATGGTAAGGATATTTTGATTTCAGGGACTGGACTTAGTGCTATAGGTATGGGTGCAACCGATATGATCTCTCAAGCTTCTGTATCTTTAAGAGAGTCAAAAGGTAGAATTGACACCAATGTAGCTGATGCTATGGGCTTTAATGCTTATAAGGGTGGAGGTAAAATGATTGTTACGCAATCATCTGTTTCTTCTTATATGAGTGATATTGGTGGTATGAGTGCTGGATCGGGGTTTTCTATAGGCAGTGGAAAAAATTATTCTCAAATTTACGAAAGTAATTTAGTATTTGCAACAGCATTTTCAGTGGCATTTGGTGTTAGTGCGGAAGCTGTAGCAGGCAATTCTCAATTTGTTAATTTTAAAGCTTCTATGAATATAGCAGCTAA
>NZ_JAKMSW010000058.1:0-515 GCF_025772845.1 Campylobacter sp. CNRCH_2014_2849
ATAATTATAATCATTACGATAATATTTACAACCATTAGAAAGGACTTGAGGGAATTTTTTTTCTATGACTTTTAATTGATCCCAAAAATCATCCCCTAAAGACATTTTTTTCATTGCCTCTCCTTTCTTTCTTTCATTTTCCAATATCTCTTCTCTTATTTTTTTATCAAAGATATAAATTCCACCATAATTACTTGCAAGAGTTTCTAATTCACTTGCTTTATTTTCTTTAAAAGCACATGCACCTAAAGATACTAAAGAAAACAAGCTTAGAATTATCATTGTGATTTTCATTTGATACTCCTTTTTAAATTTAATTTTGGAAAATTATCTTACTTTACTTTGAAAAATTATTTTTCTTTGTATTTATTTAAAGACAGTAAAGTCAAATTTTCAAATATATTTTGATCATTTTTGATGATATTTTGCAAGGCGTTTTGCAAATAAGTCATAAAAATATCTTCTTCCATCTCTTTAAATACAGGTGAATACAATTCTTTAGTAATTAATTTTAA
>NZ_JAKMSW010000006.1:0-134859 GCF_025772845.1 Campylobacter sp. CNRCH_2014_2849
TTAGTTGAGTTTTAGTAGATTATAATATAATATTAGGATGATGTTAAATAAATTAGATTTTTTCTTAAAAGATAATAATATATTTCTAAGTGGTTCTGCTGGAGTTGGTAAATCATTCTTAACTACAGAACTTGTTAAATTATATAGAAAACAAGGTAGAATTGTTGTTGTATTAGGTTCTACTGGATTAAGTGCATTTAATATAGGAGGAGTTACTTTACATAGTTTTTTTGCTTTTAAAAGATGTCAAAATTATGATGAGTTATATTATGAAGATAGAAAGCAAAGGGATAAACTAGAAAAATTAAAGAGAATTTTAAAGCAATGTGATTTATTAATTATTGATGAAATTTCTATGATAAGTGCATCTTTGATGGAAATGATTTATTATAGATTAACAAGAAGTGACTTTAGTGGTAAAATTTTATTAGTCGGTGATTTTTTTCAACTTCCACCTGTAATAAACTACAAAGAGAATCAAAACACTTTATTTCAAAATACTCTATATGCTTTTTCTTCTCAAGCTTGGAATGATTTAAAATTTGTCAATTTAAAGCT
The DNA here is from genome assembly GCF_025772845.1 of Campylobacter sp. CNRCH_2014_2849. NCBI lineage: Bacteria > Pseudomonadati > Campylobacterota > Epsilonproteobacteria > Campylobacterales > Campylobacteraceae > Campylobacter > Campylobacter sp. CNRCH_2014_2849. The sequence continues at coordinate 559 of NZ_JAKMSW010000006.1, forward strand.
TAGTATTACTAAAAGAACTTTAGATAAACAATTTTATGAATATTTATTTTTTCTTAGAATTGGCAAAGTAAATCAAGAAATACTAAGTTTTTTTAAAAAAATGTTAATTTATCCAAAAGATTTGCTTGAGTATATGGACGAATATACCCTATTGTGTGCTACAAATAAAAAAGCTAATTGTATAAATGCTAAAAAATTAAATCTTTTACAAGGTAAAGAAAAAATATTTAAATCAAGAATGGAAAAATTAGATTATACTTTAGATGATAAAATTTATGAGCAGTGGATTAAAGGATTAAATTCTTTAGAGGAGTTAAAATTAAAAATAGGTTCTAAGATTATTTTTTGTGTAAATAATAAAGAGGAAAATTATTACAATGGAGAACAAGGAATTATTTTAGATTTTATAAAAGATAAAGAGCAAGAATATATTCTGATAGAGAAAAATAATGGTGAAAGATTGAAATTAAAACCATATGAATATACCTTAGAAGAGTATGAGTTAGACAAAGATGAAAAACTAGAAGTTAAGATAAAAGCTAAATTTGTTCAATTTCCTATAAAGTTAGCTTATGCTATAACAATCCATAAATCTCAAGGTATGAGTATAGATAAGCTTATATGTGATATTGATGGAATTTTTGAAAAAGGACAATTATATGTATGTTTATCAAGGGCCATTAATCCTTGTAATTTAAAAATCATATATAATTATAAAATACCTTTTGAGGATTATTTTTTAAGAATTTTAAAAACCGATAAAGAAGTGAAAAAATTTTATTTACAGGAAAAATTTATAGATTTAGAAGAAGATGAGGAGATAATATGAAATGGATTATAGTTTTGCTTTTAATGTTTTTTAATATCCATGCTAGTTCCTTGAGTATAGAAAATTTTAGAACTGATTTATATTCAAAGGTTGGAAATAATACTTTAAAAAAAATTGAAATGAATTTAGATTTTGAAGGAGAAAATTTAGATCAAAAGAAAATTATAGATGCTTTAAATACCATTGTATCTAGTTATTTTTATGAAGATTTATTTACAGAAGTTGGTAAAAATAATTTTAAAGAAACCTTGCTTAAATTTAGTAATAAAAAATATAAAACTCAAATTAAAAATATTTATATTTTAAAAATTAATTCGGTAGCTAAGTTTGACTTGGAAGAATTTAAGCGTTTTATAAATGATTTGGAAAAAAAAGATGACAATACAATAAAAACTATCAAACAAAAGAAAATTCAAGATAATTCCAAAGTTGCAAAAAATACGGATCAAAATAATACTCAATCAAAAGATATAAATACCGATCAAATAAACAACAATGATAAAGATGATAATAAAAGTTTTAATCAAGATACTAATACAAGTAAAGAGGCTATGGATATGATTTTAAAAACCATGGAAAAAACTCAAATGCAAATGTTAGCTCCAAGTAAAGAACAGCAAGATTTGTTTAATGAAATACCATTTTGATTATTGAATAATATCAAAATGGCTTGGGATTTTTGGTATAAAAATATTTTCGTTGATATTTTGATCAAATTTCTGATTATAAAAATAAATACTAACTAAGTTTCCTAACTCATCTTTATAAGAAATATTACTAAGATTATCATTTTTTAGTTTGATATTATATGTGATATTTTCGTATTTTGCTTCATAATTTTCATGAGATATTAATTTTGCATTTTTAAAAATTTCTTGAAGATTTGGTAAATTTTGCAATTGAGTATAAATGGCTTGTTCTAACTCAGGCTCTATGATAATAACTTCTTTGTGATTGATATAAATTTGTTTTTTATTTGGTTTAGTATAATTCCAAAAGGCTTTATTTTGAGTAATGATAAAATTTCCTTTATAATTTAGTGAAGAATTATTGCTTTGCACCTTTTGTTCAAAATCACTACTAAAATTTTTAAAATTTATATCAAAAGCAAAAATACTACAAGCAAATAACATTAAAAATATAAAATATCTCATAATTATCCTTTAAAAATTTTGTAAATTATATAAAATTTATCCAAACAAAACTTTTTATATAGTTCTAATTAAATTCAAGGTATAATCTAGCATATATTTTTGTAATTAAAGGTAAAAAAATGTTTTCTAGTGTATTTAAAGCAATATTTGGCACAAAAAATGATCGAGAAGTAAAAAAATATTTAAAGAGAGTTGCACAAATTAATGCTTTAGAATCAAAATACCAAAATTTAAGCGATGATGAATTAAAACAAGTATTTATAGAATTTAAAACACAAATTCAAAAAGAAGAACAAACTTTAGACCAAATACTGAATGATGTTTTTGCGATAGTTAGAGAAGTAGGAAAAAGAACTCTTAATATGCGTCATTTTGATGTGCAATTAATTGGTGGTATGGTTTTACATGATGGAAAAATTGCTGAAATGAAAACTGGGGAAGGTAAAACCTTGGTTGCAACTTTACCTGTTGTATTAAATGCTATGAGTGGTAAGGGTGTGCATGTGGTTACCGTAAATGATTATTTGGCTAAAAGAGATGCAGAGCAAATGAGTGCTATTTATAATTTTTTAGGTTTTAGTGTAGGTGTGATACTTTCAGAACAAAATAGTGATGAGGCACATAAAAAAGCTTATGAGTGTGATATAACTTATGGTACAAATAATGAATTTGGCTTTGATTATTTACGCGATAACATGAAATTTTCAAAGCTTGAAAAAGTACAAAGAGAGCATAATTTTGTTATAGTTGATGAAGTAGATAGTATTTTAATAGATGAAGCAAGAACTCCGCTTATCATAAGTGGACCTACGAATAGAACTTTAGACGGCTATGTTAAAGCAAATGAAGTAGCAAAACAAATGCAAAAAGGCCAAGCAGCTACTACTCCTCAAGAATTGCCAAGTGGTGATTTTGTTGTCGATGAGAAAAATAGAACTATTATGATTACAGAGGCTGGAATTTCTAAGGCTGAAAAATTATTTGGAGTAGAAAATTTATATAGCTTAGATAATGCAATATTGGCCCATCAGCTTGATCAGGCTTTAAAAGCGCATAATTTATTTGAAAAAGATGTGCATTATGTATTAAGAGATAAAGAAGTTGTAATTGTTGATGAATTTACGGGAAGATTAAGCGAGGGAAGACGCTTTAGTGATGGTTTACACCAAGCATTAGAAGCTAAAGAAGGGGTAAAAATTCAGGAAGAAAGTCAAACTTTAGCAGATATTACTTTCCAAAATTATTTTAGAATGTATAAAAAGTTAGCAGGCATGACAGGTACTGCACAAACTGAGGCAACGGAATTTTCTCAAATTTATAATTTAGATGTAGTTTCTATACCTACAAATATACCAATTGCAAGAATAGATAAGGATGATTTGATTTATAAAACTCAAGAAGAAAAATTTAAAGCAGTTATTGAAGAGATAAAAAAAGCAAATGCAAAGGGTCAGCCAGTTTTAGTGGGAACTGCAAGTATTGAAAGAAGTGAAGTATTTCATAATATGCTTGTAAAAGAACGCATTCCTCATCATGTGCTTAATGCTAAAAATCACGAGCAAGAAGCTTTGATTATCCAAGATGCAGGTAAAAAAGGTGCAGTGACTATAGCTACTAATATGGCAGGTCGTGGGGTTGATATAAAAATAGATGATGAAATAAGAGCTTTAGGCGGGCTTTATATTATAGGAACTGAGCGTCATGAAAGCAGAAGAATAGACAATCAACTTCGTGGTCGTGCAGGGCGTCAAGGTGATCCTGGTGTAAGTAGATTTTACTTAAGTTTAGAGGATAATCTTTTGAGAATTTTTGGTGGTGATCGCATAAAAAATATCATGGAAAGATTAGGTATAGAAGAGGGCGAGCATATAGAAAGTCGTATTGTTACAAGAGCTGTTGAGAATGCGCAAAAAAAAGTTGAAAGCTTGCATTTTGAGAGCAGAAAACATTTGCTTGAATATGATGATGTGGCAAATGAACAAAGAAAGACTATTTATAATTATAGAAATGAATTGTTAGATGAAGAATTTGACTTGCAAGATAAAATTTTAAAAAATATTGCCGAGTATAGTAATCACTTGGTAAGCCAAATTTATCTAAATGCAGAACTTGAAGATGATGTTAAGCATTTTGAAAGCTTAAAGCAAAAAGTAAGTTATGAGTGTAATCTTGATCTTAGCGAAGCTGATTTTAAAGATTTAGGTGTAATTGAAGCAGAAAATAAATTAAGTGAAATTTTAGAAAAAGCTTACAAAGATAAAATGAATATTATTGAAGATAAGGAAGCCAGAAGAATTGAAAGAATTCTATATCTTCAAATTTTGGATAATCTATGGAGAGAGCATTTATACCAAATGGATATTTTAAAAACTGGTATAGGTTTAAGAAGTTATAATCAAAAAGATCCTTTAGTAGAATACAAAAAAGAAAGTTATAATCTTTTCATGGAGCTTGTTGAGCGTGTTAAATTTGATAGTTTGAAATTGTTATTTAATGTAGTTTTTACTCAAAAAGAAGCACAGAATTTTGAAGAAAAAAGCCATGAGCAAAACGAGCAGTTTTTAGCTAGTACTACAGAAAGTGGTGTTAATGAAAATGGTGAAGCACAAATTACTAAAGTACCTAGAAATTCACCTTGTCCTTGCGGTAGTGGTAAAAAATATAAAGAATGTCATGGTAAAAGTGGTCCTAAAAAGGGTATTTTAGCTTAAGGTTTGAAATGAATTTAGTTATAGTTGAAGATGATATAAATATGAGAAAATCACTCGAAATTGCTTTGAGTGAGTATGAAGAATTTGCTATAAAATCTTATAAATCAGCAACTGAAGCTTTAAAAAAACTAAATGATGATGTTGATTTGATTATTACAGATATTAATATGCCGGGTATGGATGGTATTGAATTTGTGCAAGCTTGTGAGAATAAATATGATTTTATTATTATTACAGGTAATGCAACGCTAAATCGTGCCATAGAAGCAGTAAGACTTGGAGTAAAAGATTTTCTAGTAAAACCATTTGATATTAATACTTTAGTAACTGCGATAAAACGCGCAAAAATAATTCAAGAAAAGACTTCTAAAAAAACAAACAAAAAGATTATCAAAAAAGAAGAAAATCAAGATTTTTATGGCACTTCTAAAGCTTTGGAAGATTGTTTAAAATTGGCTACTAAGGCTGCTAAGACAGATGCAAGTGTGCTTTTTTTTGGAGAAAGTGGGGTAGGTAAAGAAGTTTTTGCAAATTTTGTGCATAAAAATTCAAAAAGAGCACAAAAACCTTTTGTGGCTATTAATATGGCAGCAATTCCATCAAATTTGATAGAAAGTGAGCTTTTTGGTTTTGAAAAAGGTGCATTTACCGATGCTAATACTACTAAAATAGGGTTGTTTGAGCTTGCTAATGAAGGCACTTTGTTTTTAGATGAAATAGGTGAAATGCCTTATGAAATTCAAGCAAAATTATTAAGAGCCTTGCAAGAAAAAGAAATTACAAGATTAGGAAGTACTAAAAGTATAAAGATTGATGTAAGAATTATTAGTGCAACTAATGCTCATATAGAAAAAAAGATTACAGATAATGAATTCAGACAAGATTTATATTATAGGCTTAATACTATTCCTATTAATATACCACCACTAAGAGAGCGTCAAGAAGAAATTTTGCAAATTGCACAAAAGGTATTACTTGATACATGTAAAGAATATGATTTTAATGAAAAAACTTTAAGTCAAGAAGCACAAGATGCTTTGCTAGCTTATGATTTTCCAGGCAATATTAGGGAGTTAATTTCTATTATACAAAGAGCTTGTATTTTAAGTGAAAATGATGAGATTAGCGCTCAAGATTTATTCTTAGAAAGTAGAAAAAGTAAAGATATTAAAAATCTTGAAAAAGAATTGATTTTAGAAGCTTTAAAAAATTCGCAAGATATTGCAGAAGCAGCTAAGCTTATAGGGATGAGTGAAAAAATTTTTAGTGAAAAAATGAAAAAATACAATATTACTTAAAAAGGATGGATGATGAAAAAAATAGCCATTGTAGGTGCAACTGGAGCAGTCGGAGAAGAGCTTTTAAATGTTTTAGATGAGCTTGATTTCCCGGTTGAAAGTATTTTACCATTAGCAAGTGCAAAAAGCGCAGGCAGTGAAGTAGAATTTAGAGGAAAAAGTTATAAAGTAAAAGAATTAACTCCAAATGTTTTTAAAGAAAATCCTGTAGATATTGCTTTTTTTAGTGCCGGAGGAAACATAAGTGCTGAGTATGCAAAATACGCAGTAGAGTGTGGTGCTGTAGTGATTGATAATACTAGTCATTTTAGAATGGATGAAAATGTTCCTTTGGTAGTTCCTGAATGCAATAGCGAAGATATTAAAGATTGGGAAAAAACAGGAATTATTGCTAATCCAAATTGCTCTACTATACAAATGGTACATGTTTTAAAACCACTTGATGATGTATTTAATCTAAAAAGGGTAGATGTAAGTACTTATCAAGCAGCAAGTGGTGCAGGTAAAGAAGGTATGGAAGAATTAGTTCAAGGAATGCAAAGTTTTTTTGCTTTTAAATTAGATGAATTTGAGGCAAAAACTTTTCCATATACCTTAGCTTTAAATTTAATTCCTCAAATTGATGTTTTTAGTGAAAATGGCTACACTAAAGAAGAATTAAAAATGGTAAATGAAACGCAAAAAATATTGCATAAAAAACTTGAAATTTCAGCAACTTGCGTAAGAGTTCCTGTGCTTAGAAGTCATAGTGAAGCTATTACTATGCATTTTGAAAAAGATGTTGATGTTGCTAAGGTTAGAGAGATACTTTCTAAAGCACCAAGTGTTGTTGTGATTGATGATGTAGAAAATAAAAAATATCCTATGCCACTTTTTACAAGCGATACTAATGAAACTTATGTAGGAAGAATTAGACGCGATATTAATCATAAAAATATTTTACACTTATGGTGCGTGGCTGATCAAATTCGTGTAGGAGCTGCTACAAATGCAGTGCGTATTGCACAAAAATGGCTAGAATTGGTTTAAAAAGGAGAAAAATGTTAGAAAGATTTTTTGAAAATTTATTAGTTAAAAGTCGTTTAGTCACTATTTTGCCTGTAATTTTTGGCCTTATAGGAGCTTTTGTTTTATTTTTTATTGCAAGTTATGATGTGATTAAAGTTTTAAAATATGTATTTGAGTATTTTATGTTGCCTAATTCTACGGTAGATTTGCATGAGGATATTGTTGGTTTGATTATAGGGGCTGTAGATTTATATTTAATGGCTTTAGTTTTATTTATATTTTCTTTTGGAATTTATGAACTTTTTATTAGTGAAATAGAAGAATTTAAACAAACTAAACAGTCAAAAGTTTTAGAAGTGCACAGTTTAGATCAACTAAAAGATAAGCTTGCAAAAGTTATTATTATGGTTTTAGTCGTAAATTTTTTCCAAAGAATTTTGCAAATGCAACTAAATACGGTTTTGGATATGACTTATCTTGCAGGTTCTATTTTAGCTCTTTGTATAGGACTTTATTTTTTACACAAAAGTGATCATTAAAATAAGGAATAAAAATGATTTTTATTGATGCATGTTTTAAAAAGTCAACCCCTTATACTCCAGTTTGGATGATGCGCCAAGCAGGAAGATATTTACCTGAATATATGCAGGTTAGAGCAAGTGCTGGAGATTTTTTATCACTTTGTAAAGATTATAAAAAAGCGAGTGAAGTTACCTTACAACCAGTAGATATTTTGGGTGTTGATGCAGCTATTATTTTTTCAGATATTTTGGTAGTACCTTTAGAAATGGGTATGGATTTAAAATTTGAAAAAGGCGAGGGCCCTATATTTTCAAATCCTATTAAAACAAAAGAAGAATTGGAAAGATTAGATGTTGAAAAAAGCATTAAAAATCTTTCTTACGTTTATGATGCACTAGCATTTACTAGAGAAAAACTTACACAAGATAAAGCTTTGATTGGTTTTTGTGGAAGTCCTTGGACTATTGCTACTTATATGATAGAGGGTGGTAGTAGTAAAAATTATGCAAAGTGTAAAAAATTAGTCTATCAAAATCCTGAATTTTTACATCAAATTTTATCTAAACTTACTTTTGTTTTAAAGTATTATATTCAAGAGCAAATTAGAGCAGGTGCTAATGCTATACAGATATTTGATAGTTGGGCAAGTGCTTTAGAAAAAGAAATGTTTTTTGAGTTTTCTTTTAAATATATGCTTGAAATTGCTGATTTTATAAAGGAAAAATATCCGCATATTCCTGTGATTTTATTTCCTAAAGGGGTAAGTGGGTTCTTAGATGATATAAATGGAAATTTTGATGTCTTTGGAGTAGATTGGAGTACCCCTTTAGAGTTGGCTAAGGAAAAACTAGGCACTAAATATACTTTGCAGGGTAATATGGAGCCTTGCAGACTCTATGATAAAAAAGCTATTGAACAAGGTGTGGATAAAATTTTAAATATTATGCAAGATAGTGCACATGTTTTTAATCTCGGACATGGAATTTTACCTGATATTCCTGTTGATAATGCTAAATATTTTATCAAGCTAGTTCAAGAGAAATCTAAAAAGTGAGTAAAATAACTTTTGGGCCTATAAGTTCAAGAAGATTTGGACTTTCATTGGGAATTGATTTAAGTCCAAATCAAAAACAATGTAATTTTGACTGCGTTTATTGTGAATTACAAGCTGCAAAACCTTTGGAAAAATCTTTAATTTATCCTAAAATAAAAAATATTATCGATGAAGTACAAAGTGTATTGAAAGGTAATGTGCAATTTGACTTTTTAACATTAACTGCAAATGGTGAGCCTACTTTATATCCTCATTTAAAAGAATTAGTTTATGAGTTAAATAAAATAAAACAAGATAAAAAACTCTTAATCCTAAGCAATGGTAGTGGAGTTTTAAATTCGGATATTTTTGATGCTTTAATGTATATTGATGTAGTTAAATTTAGTCTTGATAGTGCAATGGAAAAAACTTTTTATAGAGTTGATAGGGCTTTAAAGCAAATAAAACTTGAAACAATGATAGAACAAATGATCGCCTTTAGAGAGAAATTTTTAGGTGAGCTTGTTATGGAAGTTTTAGTTGTCAAGGGATTGAATGATAACAAAGATGAGATGTTGGCTTTAAATGAGGCATTTGACAAGATAAGACCATCAAGAGTGGATTTTAGCACTATAGATAGACCGCCTGCGTATCCTGTTAAAGGTATATCTTTGGAAAAGTTGGAAGAATTAAGTATGTATATCACTAGTGTGCCTGTTGTACTTGCTAAACATTATTACAAAGGTGAAAAAATTGATTTTAATATCCAAGAGCTCTTGAAGATGCTGCAGCTTAGAGCGCAAAGTGAATTTGATATAGAAAACAAATTTAGTCAGCATAGTAAAGATATATTAGAAAAATTAATTAAAGAACGAAAAGTTGTTGTAGAAAATTTAGCAGGAGTAAAATTTTACAAAAAAGCGTAATTTTTTATAAAAAATCTTGACAAAAAAGTTTTTTTCTTATATAATATCATTTCTTATTTATTGATGTTCCGGATTAGCTCAGCGGTAGAGTAGTCGGCTGTTAACCGATTGGTCGTAGGTTCGAATCCTACATCCGGAGCCACTTCATAAAGTTAACCTCATGTATATTTTATAATAATCTAATTTGTAATTTATAATTATATTTTTTGATAGTTAATTAGTATTTTCTTATTTTATGAAAATACTAATTTTTAATATCAAAAGTAAAAAATTTACTTTCAAAATTATTCCCTACTTTTTCATATTGAAACATAGCAGGTTCTAAATTTTGGACTTCATGATATAATAGTCCTAGTGCAAGTCTTGCTTCTAAGGTTTCTTCATTTTCTAATTTTGCAAGCTCTAGTAAAGCTATGGCTGAATTTGGATTATTAGAACCTATCGCTGCTACTGCGGCTAAAAATAAAGTTTGTGCATCTTTGATTTTATAATCATCTATTAAGATATTGTAAAGCGTATATGCTTCTTGATATTCTTTAGCAAAAATATCAACATAAGCTAGAGCAAAAATCAGCCCGATGGAATTTTTATTACTCATAGCAAGTCTTTTTTTTATGTCATTTCTAACATGATTTAATAAGCCTGTAATTTGCATAAGTGTCACATAGCTGTCTTTAACTATACCAGCTCCACCAAATAAAGAATTATAATCAAGCTTGGTTGTTAAAAAATACATTTGTGCTTGTTTGGCATACTCTTTAATATCAAGATTTGTGTTTTTAGAATTAAAATATAAAATATTGCTAATAATATCCTCACCGAGCAAATCTTTTAATTCTTTTATTTTTTGATTTCTTAAAATTTCAAGATTATTGCCATTAGCAGCTACTATAGCAAACATTAGTTCTAAAGGAGTATTTTTGCTATTTGAAAGGTTGTCTAAATAAGGAATCATAGCAGTAAAGTCACTTTTAACTAGATGTAGTAAATATTTATAGATATTATGATTTTGATCGATATTATTATCTGCTTGTAAATTTTCCAAAAGTTCATTAGCAAGTTTGGTATAATCTTTTTTTACTAAATCCATGCAATATATGGCAAAAATACCTGCAATATAATTTTTTGGATTTAAATGATAAGCAGTTGAAAAATGTTTATATGCATTATTATAATCTTGCAGTTGTGCATAAGTTAAAGCAAGATTATAATGAATTACATCATGAGCATGATAAATTTCACTTAAATTTTTAAATTCTTGATTTGCTTCTCTTAGATGAAAATTAAAAGCTAGATTGATAGCATGAGATAATTCCACATTAACGCCTGATAAAGCTTTGCTTTTAACAAGCAATTCATTTTCATACTCATACCCTTGTATGAAATTTCCCAAATCAGCTTTTGTGATGAGCTCCATGCTTTGTTTTATATCAAAAACGCGATAAGGTGAAAAATAAAAAAGTAAATCATAAATTTGTTGTTTTCCTGTGATTAAACTTTTGGCAAAATGTTGCTGCGCTATATCAATATTTGAAAAATTTCTTTTTAGTCTTGTTTTTATGTTATAGTATTTTGAGCCAATAGCTCTATCTTTTACATATAAAGTTTTTAAAATTTGTGCACCATTGTCAAATTGGCCTGTTTTTAACTCTACTAAAGCTAGAGCCATTTTGCTTCTTATGGTTTGATTTTCTATTTTTGATGCTTTTTCAAGATATTCTTTAGCTTTTTTATATTCTCCTAGTTTTGCATATAATAAACCTAAGGGTAAGCTTGCTTCATAATCTTGTTGCTTTTGCAGAAGATTAATGGCGTTTTGATCAGATTTTAATAATGCGTAAATTTTTGCCCCAAGGTAATAAGACTCTCCTTGATAGCTGTTGATATTACTTGAACGCATGAACATTTGTAAAGCCTCTGGATAAAATCCTTGATAGTAATTAATTAATCCTAGATAATAATCATACAAAGAAGATTTAGAATCTTGTGGTAAATGTACTCTTGCTAAATCAAGATAATATTTAAATTTCTCTTTATCGCCTAGATTAAAATAACACACAGCTATATTAATAGCTGCTGCAACTTTGTGTTCTTCTAATTCTAAAGATTGTTTGAAATTCTCAACAGCACTAATATAATCTTTTTGTTTCATTTGGGCTACACCAAGATTATAACTAGATAAAGATTGATTGAAAATATTAATATTATTATAAAGCTCTAAAGCACTTTCTATATCACCTTTTTCATATAATAAATTTGCCTTTTGTACTACAAGATCTAAAGCAGATTGTTTCACCTTTGTGATACTTGTACTAGCATTATCTTCTAAAATTGGATTATTTGTGATTACTTTTTTATCTTCTTTAAAAACAAGAAGTAAAACTAAAATAATAAATAAAATTAGAGCAAGAGCACCAAGTGTTGAAATCAAAATAAGAAATTTTTTATCAAAAAGCTTTTTCTTTTCTTCAGGTTGTGATGCTTGAGGTTCTTCCTCTACTCTTTGAAAAGTACTTTCTTCTTCCTCTAATTCAGGAGGTATTGTGTCAGGAGGGATAGTTTGTTCTTCCACTCCTGGATTTTCATCAATCTCTGAAAAAGCTTTTTCTTGATTATCTTGTTCTTTAGGTGTTACTTCTTCGGCCATGTTTTCTCTTAAAAGTATTTTCTTAATGCATCAGGAATTCTTATATTTCCATCTTTTTCTTGATAATTTTCCATAATAGCTACTAAGGTTCTACCAACAGCTAGCGAAGAACCATTAAGTGTGTGAACTAATTCATTTTTGCCCTTATCGTTTTTAAAACGGATCTTTGCACGTCTTGCTTGAAAATCTTTACAATTTGACACAGAGCTAATTTCACGGTATTTGTTTTGCGATGGAAGCCATACTTCTAAGTCTACTGTTTTCGCAGCAGAAAAGCCCAAATCTCCCGTGCAAAGCATTAAATGCCTATGTGCTAGACCCAAAGAGCTTAGTAAATCACTAGCGCAATTTAACATTTCTTCAAACATCAATTCACTTTGATCAGGCTTACATATACTAACAAGCTCTACTTTTTCAAATTGATGTTGCCTTATAATACCTCTTGTATCTCTACCCGCGCTTCCTGCTTCTTGTCTAAAACAAGCACTATAGCAGGTCATTTTTAAGGGTAGTTCTTCTTGAGTTAAAATTTCATTAGAATAAAGATTAGTTACAGGAATTTCAGAAGTTGAGATGAGATATAAATCATCATTTTCTACCTTATACATATCATCTTTAAATTTAGGAAGCTGTCCTGTGCCATACATGGTTGCGCTATTTACTAAAAATGGTACATTAACTAGCTCAAAACCTCTACTTCTATTAAAATCAATCATATAATTTACCAAGGCTCTACTTAGTAAAGCTCCTTCATTTTTAAGTACACAAAAACGACTTTGTGAGATTTTAACCCCTCTTGTAAAATCAAGCCAGTTTAATTTTTCTCCCAAATCATGATGTTCTTTGATTTCAAAATCAAAACTAGGAGGTGTCAGAACTTTTTTTAATTCTATATTTTCATCTTCATCTTCTCCAAAAGGCACGCAATCATCAGGGATATTTGGTATTGCTAGGGCAATTTGTTCTAGTTTTTCTTCTAGCGTGCTAACGATTTTTGACTGAGTATTGATTTTTTCTTTATTTTGGCTTAGTTGTACCTTTAAGCTTTCTTTATCTTGTGCTGTTGCAAGCTCTTTACTAAACTTATTTTGAAAAGCTTGAAATTCTTCCAAAAGTGCTTTTTCTTTTTTTAAATTTATAAATAAGTCGCTAAGTTCTTTGAGTAAATTTTCATCTACTTTTTTAGCTTTTAGTTTTTGTGCAATTTTATCAAAATTATTTTGCAAAAGTTTTAAATCTAACATTCTAACTCCTTTTATAGTCCTATTTTAGCATAAATTTTTTCCATTGTTTCTCGGGCTTGTTTTTTTGCTTTGCTTGCTCCAAATTCTAAAATCTCATCGATTTTAGAAGGATTAGCTAGTAATTTTTCATATTCTTCCTTAGCCGAGGCAAAATACTCACTAATGATTTCATTTAAATACATTTTAAAATGCCCATAGCCTTCACCACCTTTTTCATAACGGCTTTTTAAAGTTTCTTGTTTTGTTTTGTCTAAAAACAATTTTGCGATTTTAAATACATTACAATTTTGCCAATCTTTTGGATCTTCTAAAGCTGTACTATCTGTAACAATAGAAGAAATTTGTTTTTTAATAGCTTTTGGTGTATTGAAAATATCGATTGTGTTTTGATAAGACTTGCTCATTTTAGCTCCATCAGTACCAGGTACTACTGCAACTTCATCATTAACTTTAGCTTGAGGTAGGGTAAAAATTTCACCCCATTCATTATTTACTTTTAAAGCTATATCTCTTGCTATTTCAACATGTTGAATTTGATCTTTACCTACAGGAACTACTTGAGCATTAAAAAGTAAAATATCTGCAGCCATTAAAACAGGGTAAGAAAAAAGCCCATGGTTGGCATTTAAACCTTTGGCAATTTTATCTTTATAGCTATGTGCTCTTTCTAAAAGTCCCATTGGGGTAAATTGAGAAAGAATCCAATAAAGCTCCATCACTTCTTTTACATCACTTTGTAACCAAAATACGCTTTTTTGTGGATCAATTCCTAAACTTAAAAAAGCTGCCGCAGCTTTGAGTGAATTTTGTTTAAGTTTTTCCCCATTAAAATTTGAAGTCATAGCATGATAGTTTGCTATAAACATATACATTTGATTTTCTTCTTGCATATTTAGCATTTGTTTTATAGAGCCAAAATAATTTCCTATATGTAAATCCCCACTTGGCTGTAATCCTGTAATAATTCTCATTTTACCTCTTTTTTGATTTCTTTAATTATTTCTTGGATATTTTTGTTTTCAATATTTATAATGATATTTGCTTTTTTTTCATATTTTTTGATTCTTTGATCAAATAGTATTTTAGCATTGTTTGTGTTTGAAAATAAGGGTCTTGTGGCCAATTCTTCTTTATTTAGTCTTTGCAAGAGATAATCAAAACTTGCTTTTAAGTAAACGATAGTACCAATATTTTTTATTTTTTTTTGTTCTATGAAGCCACCACCGCTTGCAATAGAACAATTTTGCACATAAGTTAAAAACGAAACAAGTTTTTTTTCTTCTTTGCGAAATTTTTTTTCTCCATATGTTTTAAAAAATTCACTAATTTCAAGATTAAATTTTTCTTTGATTAAAACATCTGTATCTAAAAAAAATTTATCATATTTTTTTGCATAAGCCCTTGCTATAGTTGTTTTACCACAGCCCATAAATCCTACAAAAAGGAGGTTAGTTTTCTTGCTCATCTTTGCTACCTTTTTTTCTTGAAGCTAAAATTAAAGGTACACCTTCAAAGTTAAATTGTTTTCTAATTTGATTTTGTAAATATCGTTTATAACTAAAATGTAAAGCTTTTGGTCTATTCATAATTAGAGCTATTTTTGGAGGTGCTAAGTCGTATTGAACTGCATAATAAATTTTCACTAATTTACCATAATCATGTGGTAGCGGGTGGGCTCTTGTGGCTTCTTCTACCAAAGCATTTAATTTTGCTGTTGGAATTTTTTGGATGAAATTTGCAAAAACTTCTAAAATTTTATCCAAAAGCACGTGTATTCTTTTTCCACTTAAAGCTGATACGCTTACAACGGGCGCATAAGCTAGGAATTTAAAACGATCTAGTTTTAATTCTTTTAAAGTTTTATCAAAATCAAGTTCGCTTTTATCCCATTTATTAAGTACGATAATCACACCTAAACAATGTTTAGCAGCAAGTCCTGCAATACGCTCATCAAGTTCGTTAAAACCTTCAGCTGCGTCAAGTACTAAAAGTGCAATTTGAGCATTGGCTAGGGCATATTCAGTTCTATTAAGTGCATAACGCTCTAAACCCTGTATTTTCCCGCGTTTTCTAATACCTGCGGTATCTACAAATTCGATGATTTTATCTTTATGCATAATGCTTTCATTAACAGGATCAATTGTAGTGCCTGCTATATCGCTTACCACGCTACGTTCTTCTTTTACTAAAGCATTTAAAAGACTTGATTTTCCTACATTAACCCTGCCGATAATTCCCACTTTAATATGATTTTCATTAATAGTTTTTAGCTTAAAATCTCCGCTATTTTCATCAAAATTTTCTAAATAACTTTCAAAGTCTTCTTCTTCATCTGCATTTAAATAACTTTCATCTAAAAACTTACTAGCCCACATACAAAGCTCATCAATGCCTATATTATGTGTTACAGAGATATTAAAAACTTCTTTTACTCCAAAATTAGAAAATTCCCAAGATCTTTCCTCATCT
Source organism: Campylobacter sp. CNRCH_2014_2849 (assembly GCF_025772845.1). Lineage (NCBI taxonomy): Bacteria > Pseudomonadati > Campylobacterota > Epsilonproteobacteria > Campylobacterales > Campylobacteraceae > Campylobacter > Campylobacter sp. CNRCH_2014_2849. The sequence continues at coordinate 16,400 of NZ_JAKMSW010000006.1, forward strand.
TTTTTGTTATCGACTTTATTGATTACTAAAGCTATGGGTTTGTTGAGTTTTTTCATTTCATAAAAAAAAGCTTTATCTTCATCATCAGGTAAAAATTTTCCATCCACCATATAAAAGATAATATCACTATTTTTAGCAGCTTTAAGCGAATTTGCTTTGACATTTTTAAAAAGCTCATTACTCTCATCAAGCCCGCCGCTATCTATCAACAAAGCTTTTTTGCCATCAATTTCTACTTCTATTTTATTAGTATCTCTTGTAGTTCCACTTATGTCACTAGTTATCGCTATGCGCTTTCTTGCAAGTCTATTAAAAAGACTTGATTTGCCAACATTTGGTCTTCCTATTAAAATAATACTTTGCATTAATACTCATTTTTTAAATTTTTATTTGTGATTATATAAAAATTGCCTTAAAATTAAGCAAAAAAGACTAAAATAACAGGAATTTTATATGGAATTTATATGTTAAGAATAGTTAAAAAGAATTTAGGTATATATTTTATGATTATTGCTTCTATAGAATTTGCATTTGTAGGTGCTTGTGCAAAAATTCTTAGTGAAGAATTATCATCGATTGAAATTATGTTTTTTAGAAATATTATAGGCACAGCTTTTATGCTTTATGCGCTTTCAAAATTAAATTTTCATAAAAGTGGCGGACATCTTGGACTGCTTATTTTTAGAGGTATTATAGGAACGATCGCTTTATATCTTTTCTTTTATAATGTTTCTAATATTTCATTAGGTGGGGCTTTTGCTTTTCAAAAAACAGCGCCTATTTTTATAGCTTTGATTGCTTTTTTGTTTTTTAAAGAAAGTTTGGGATTAAAAGCTTGTTTTGGGATTTTGATTGCTTTTATAGGAGTATTATTAATCTGTCAGCCTTTTGCAGATAGCACTACGCATTCAGGTTTTGATTTAAAAAATAGTATTTTAGGAATTTTAAGCGGTTTTTGTGCAGCCTTGGCGCTAACTAGCGTAAGAGAGCTTAGAAAATCATACCCAGCGCCATTTATAGCTTTATCTTTTGTTTTAATTGGTACTTTGATGCCTTTAATGTCTATGATTGTAGGTTCTTTTTATGAAATAAAAGAGCTTGATTTTTTAATTGCTCCTTTTGTTATGCCTAGTCTTAAAGCTTGGATTTTTATTGTTTTGATGGGAATTTTTGGAGCAATGTATCAAATTCATGTTACTAAAGCTTATGGAGTAGCAAAAAAGGCAGGAGTTGTTGCGGGAGTTAGCTATATAGATGTAGTTTTTACTTTATTTTTGGGCATATTATTAGGAGATGAATTTCCTAGCTTAATGGTTTTTATAGGAATTTTTAGCATTATTTTAGGAGGAATTATTTTGGTTAGTAAGCAAACAAAAGGAAAGAAAAATGGAAAATAAAACAGATTTAATTTATGGTTTAGAAGATAGACCACCTTTTGCTAAGGCATTTTTTGCTGCATTAGTGCATTTAATGGCTATGTTTGTGGCTGTGATTACACCTGCTTTGTTAATTTGCAAAGGACTTGGAATAGATGATACTAATACGGCTAGAATTATTTGTATGTCGCTTTTTGCTTCAGGTGTTGCTTCGCTTTTGCAGATTAAAACTTGGGGTCCTATAGGGAGTGGACTTTTATCTATTCAAGGGACTAGTTTTAATTTTGTTGCACCTATTATTTTAGGTGGGCTTGTTTTAAAAAATAATGGTTTATCGCAAGAAGCAATGCTTGGAGCCATTTTTGGCACTTTAATGCTTTGTTCTACTACTGAAATGATTATTTCACAAATTTTACCTTTTATTAGAAGAGTGATTTCGCCTTTGGTTTCAGGTATAGTTGTGATGATTATAGGTCTTAGTTTGATTAATGTTGGCCTTGTGAGTGCAGGAGGTGGATTTGCGGCTAAGGCAAGTGGTGAATTTGGTTCTTTGCAAAATTTATTATTAGCCGGAGTTGTGATTTTAAGTATTGTTGTTTTAAATCGTTTTAATAATGCCTATATAAGAATTTCTTCTTTATTTATAGCTATGATAATAGGGCTTTTAGTAGCTATGACTTTTGAAAATTTTAGTTTTAATTTTAATGAAAATTTACCTTTAGTGTTTTTACCCGATCCTTTACATTATGGTTTGAGTATTGATTATAATCTTATTTTACCTTTGATTTTAGTTTTTATGGTAACTTCTTTAGAAACTATCGGCGATATTAGTGCTACTAGTGAAGTTTCAAATCAGCCAGTTAAAGGCGAACTTTATGCAAAAAGATTAAAAGGTGGGGTTTTGGCTAATGGTTTTAATTCCTTTGTTTCAGCCTTTTTTAATACTTTTCCAAATTCATGTTTTGGGCAAAATAATGGCGTTATAGCTTTAACAGGTGTTGCAAGTCGATATGTTGGATTTATTGTAGCTTTTATGTTGATGATTTTGGGTTTATTTCCTATTGTGGCTGATATTACTTTACAAATTCCAGAGCCTATTTTAGGTGGAGCAACTTTAGTAATGTTTGGTACTATAGCTGCAACGGGAGTTAGGATTATTTCTAAAGAAAATTTAAACCGTCGTTCTATTATCATCATAGCTATGAGTTTGGGTATAGGGCTTGGAGTTTCTAATAATCCTGATATTTTAGAATTTATGCCAATGTGGTTTAAAACTTTATTTTCTTCAGGGATTGCAGCAGGTGGGATTACGGCTATTATTTTAAATTGTGTTTTTCCGCTTGAAGAAAATGAAAAAAATAAAGTAAAATAATAAAAAATAAGGAAAAATAATGAAAAAAATGATACTAATAGCAGGTCCTTGTGTAATAGAAAATGAAGAACTTGTTTTTAAAGTTGCACAAGAGCTTGAATGCTTTTTAAAAGATGATAGAATTGATTTTTATTTTAAATCAAGTTTTGATAAAGCAAATAGAACTAGTATTAATAGTTTTAGAGGGCCAGGCATTGAAAAAGGCTTGGAAATTTTGCAAAAAGTTAAAGACAAATTTGGCATGCAAATTCTTACTGATATTCATGAAAGTTCTCAAGCGAGTGTTGCGGCTGAGGTTGTAGATGTTTTACAAATTCCAGCCTTTTTATGCAGGCAAACTGATTTATTAGTAGCTGCTGCTAAAACAAAAGCCAAGGTAAATGTAAAAAAAGGGCAATTTTTAAATCCTGAAGATATTAAATACAGCGTAGCTAAAATTTTACAAACTAGAGGCATTAATGAAGAAGGTTTTGAAATAGCCAAAGAAAATGGAGTTTTTGTAGCTGAGAGAGGTTCGAGTTTTGGCTATGGAAATTTGGTTGTAGATATGAGAAGTTTGGTTATCATGAGAAAATATGCTCCAGTTATTTTTGATGCTACTCATAGTGTGCAAATGCCAGGAGCAAATGGTGGAAGTAGTGGAGGCAAAAGTGAATTTGTAGAGCCATTAGCAAGAGCTGCTGCTAGTGTAGGCGTAGATGGATTTTTCTTTGAAACGCACATTGATCCTTGTAAAGCTTTATGCGATGGACCAAATATGCTTGATCTTTCAAGACTTAAAAACTGTGTAAATACGCTTTTAAAAATTCAAGAAATCATTTAAAAAAGGAAAATTATGAAGATAATAGAGGGAAATTTAAGTTTAAAAGGTGATGAGAAAATTGCGATTATCAATGCAAGATTTAATCATATCATCACAGATCGTTTAGTTGAAGGTGCTAAAGATGCTTTTTTAAGACATGGAGGCAAGGAAGAAAACTTAAGTCTTATTTTAGTGCCAGGTGCTTTTGAAATTCCTTTTGCATTAAAACAAGCTTGTGAGAGTAAAAAATTTGATGGAATTTGTTGTGTTGGAGCAGTAATTCGTGGAAGTACACCACATTTTGATTATGTAGCAGCTGAAACTACTAAAGGTATAGCAAGTATAGGGCTTGGAGCTAATGTGCCTGTGAGTTTTGGAGTTTTAACAACTGATACCTTAGAGCAAGCCATAGAAAGAGCAGGTAGTAAAGCAGGTAATAAGGGTTTTGAAGCTATGCTTACTGTAGTTGAAATGCTTAATTTAATCCAAAAAATTAAGGCTTAAAATGGCTACTAGACACCAAGTAAGACAAAGTATAGTTTCTTTGCTTTATGCAGCACAGTTAAATCAAGAAAATAAAGATTTTATCAATGAATTTTTGGATGAGAAAAAAATTCGCAATGACCAAAGAAAATTCACTCTAGATTTATATAATGGTATTAATGAGCAACTTACTTTGCTTGATGAGAAAATCAACGAGTGTTTAAAAGAGCACAAATTAGATGGAGTAGCTAGTATAGAAAAGGCCATTTTGCGTTTGGGTACTTATGAGATTTTATTTACTTCTACACAAAAAGCGATTATCATTAATGAGGCTATAGAGCTTGCAAAAGAAATGGCAGGAGATAATGCTCCTAAATTTATCAACGGGGTGTTGGATAAAATCAACAAGGAAAAGCAATGAAACTTTGTGTGGCTTTTGATGTGTCAAGTTATGATGAGTGTATTAGTTTGGCTAAAGAATTAAAAGGTTTAGATCTTTGGGTTAAAATAGGGCTTAGATCATATTTAAGAGATGGAGCAAAGCTTTTAGAGGCGATTAAAAAAGTGGATGATTTTAAAATCTTTTTAGATTTAAAGCTTTATGATATACCAAATACCATGGCAGATGCTTGCGAAGAGCTTGCTAAACTTGATGTGGATATGTTTAATATCCACGCAAGTGCAGGTAAAAGTGCTATGTGTATGATTATGGAGCGTTTAAGTGCTTTAAGCAAAAGACCTTTGGTGCTTGCTGTATCTGCTTTAACTAGTTTTGATGAGCAAGAATTTTTTAGTATATACAAACAAGATATCAAACAAGCTGTTAAGGAATTTTCTAAAATTAGCTATGAAAGCGGTCTTGATGGTATGGTTTGTTCGGTATATGAGAGCTTATTGATTAAAGAAAATACAAATACAAATTTTATTACACTAACTCCTGGAATTCGTCCTTTTAAAGAAAATTTAGATGATCAAAAAAGAGTAGCTGATATACAGTGTGCTAAGGATAATCTGTCAGATTTTATCGTGGTTGGAAGACCTATTTATAAGGCAAAAGAACCTAGAATGGTTTGTGAGAATATATTAGAGCATTTAAAATAAGCCTCTAGGCTTATTTTAAATAAATTTTCATTTTCTTATTTTCTAAAATAATTCCATCATCATCACTAATAATTTGAAATTCTCCATTAAAATATCTTAAGAAGTCGTTTTCAAATTTCATAGATTCTTGATCGCAAAGCATTTTTGTCGAAGCAAGATTATCTTCTATTTTGATACTACTTCCTTGATCTTTATAGTTTCCAAAAAATCTATTACATCCTGATACACCAAAAACTCTTTTATCTTTATTATCAAAACTAATGCTTGCTTTAGCATTTTGAGGAAGTTCATGATTTTTTCCATTAGTTTCATAAGAACTTATAGTAAATTCTTTATTTTGTAAATCATCAACACTTAAATTTGCCACAGAACACCCACTAAAAATAGCTAAGCTCGCTATACTTAATATGATTATTTTTTTCATTTTTATACTCCTTTGATTTATACATGAAAATGTTTTAATTCATCCTCTAAATTTTGACAAACTATATTTAACTCATGAGCAACATCTAATAAAATTTTTGAAATTTCTTCATTTTTATCACTTAATTTTACCGTTTCTTGCATTTTATCAAGCAAAGATTGTAAAGTTTCTTGTGTGCTTGAAATTTTTTGCATGCAAGCATTTGCTAAATCTCTTGCATTTTCATTGCAAACTTTTACTTCATTGGTTCCTTCTACAAGTTCTTTTGCATCTTGATTTAAAGAGTTAATTTCGTTAGCATTGTGTTTTAACTCTTTAGAAACTTCATTGATACTATCTACTAATTGTTTGGTTACGATGGCAATATTTTTTAAAAATTCTTCTGAATTTTGAGCAAGATTTCTTACATCTTCAGCAATAACTGAAAAGCCGCGACCAAATTCTCCAGCACGCGCAGCTTCAATACCTGCATTTAAAGATAATAGATTGGTTTTATCAGCAATTTCTCCCATCATGTCAGAAGCTTTTTTAATCTCTTCTGCTTGTTTTTCCATAACTTCTACTTTTTGAGATAATATATCTTCATTTTCAGCTACAACTTTTACCTTATCTACTACTTGATTTAATGAGTCAAGCATGGTGTTTAAAACTTCAAAAGATTTTGTATTGGCTTTATTTGCGTTATTTGAAAGTTCAGCAAGATCTTGTAATTCTGTATGAATTTGCTCACTTAAATGATAAGATTCATCAGTTTTTGTATGACCTTCTTTAGTTCTATTTGCTAGATCAAGTGCATTAGCATTTAAAAGTTTAGATTGTTTATCTACCATTTGAGAGTTTTTATTAGTAGAAACTACTGCATTTTGAATTTTTTCAATAAATTGGTTGATGTAGGTGCAAGCTTTACCTATTTCATCGGTGCTTTTTATATTAATTCTTGCGCGTAAATCTCCATCGCCGCTAGCTAGTTCTTTAGCGTGTTTTAAAAGATCTAAAACAGGATTACCTACAACTATTTTCAAGATATAAAGTACGGCAAAAACGGTAAAAAGTAAAGCAACGCTAAAGATTATAATATAAGTTCTAGCTGAACTTGCCAAATCATCATCTACATGTTTTAAATCATTATACATATCCATAACACCCAAAACATCGCCTTCTTTAGCATTAGCATGACAAGCAAGACAACCTTTATTGGCGATAAGTGGGCGTATAAGTCTTAGATAATGTCCTTGATCGTTATTGATTTCAACGGCTTTAATTTCTGGCTTGTTAAATTGCTCGTTGATAATACTCTCATCACTTTTTGTAAAATGTTGTATTTCAAAGAGCTCAATTGTGCTTTTTGAAGGATAAATTTTAATATCTTTTATACCTTCTATTTCACCAGCATCTTTTATAGCTTGTTCTATAATAGCAGGATCGCCCAAATTCATTGCCATTCTTAATGTTTGAAAAACAGAAGTGCTTAAAGTATCTAAATGTGCACGGCTGATTCTATCTGTAGTTTGTTGAGAATCTTTTTGTAAGATAATCTGCATGATAATAAAACTAATTAGCAATGTAGAAATCATTGCTAAAGATATTTTTGCACCTATGCTTTTAAACATTTAAAACTCCTTTTATTAGTGTAAAAAGTGTCTTATGCCGCTAAAGTATAATGCAATACCATACTCATTAGCAGCTTGAATAATATCCTCATCTCTTATGCTTCCACCTGGTTCAATGATGGCTTTTACTCCTATTTTGCTAGCCTCATCTATACTATCTCTAAATGGAAAGAAAGCTTCGCTTGCTAAAACACAACCATTTAGATCAAGCCCCATTTCCTTGGCTTTATTAATAGCTGCTTTAGCTGCATCGATACGACTTGTCATACCCATACCAATGGCTACCATAGCTCCATTTTTTACATAAACTACATTGTTTGATTTAGTAAATGCAGCAATTTTCATAGCTATTTCAAGATCTTTTAATTCTTGTTCATTAGCTTTTCTTTCGCTTTTTAAAATCGCATTTTTTAATTCATCTTCTTTAACTTCATCACTATCTTGATATACAAAACCACCATCTATGTGTTTAAAATCATATTTATCATAAGCTCTAGTTAAAAATGGCGCTTTTTGTGTAAAGATTTTAATACGCTTTTTATCTTTAAAAACTTCCAAAGCATCATCGTCTACATTTGCTGCAATGATTACTTCTATATAAATTTCATTGATTTTTTGCGCTAATTCTTTATCTAAAGTTCCATTGATAGCAACAACTCCTCCATAAGCACTCAAGGTATCGCATTTAAGAGCATGGATATAGCTTTGGAGTAAGTTTTCTTTTATGGCAAATCCGCAAGCATTTGCATGTTTGACTATGGCTACTGCCGGAGCTTTATCAAAAGCACTTGCTAAATTTAAAGCCGCGTTAATATCGGTTAGATTGTTAAAACTTGCTTCACCTTTTAAGGTTGTAAAATTGTGTGTGAAAAAGTCATCAAATTCATATAAAGCACCTTTTTGATGAGGGTTTTCTCCATATCTTGTGTCAAACACTTTTTGACCTACGATAAATTTACTTGCACCAAAGCCACCATTAAAACGCTCATTCATATAGTTTGCTATGTAAGCATCATAATTTGCTGTATGCTCATAAGCTTTGATCATCAATGCTCTTCTAAAATCAAGATTTAAGGTATTATCTTTTAAAGCTTGTATGATTTTATCATAGTCTAAAATATCACAAACGACAATGACATTTTTAAAGTTTTTTGCACCACTGCGTATCATAGCAGGACCACCAATGTCGATATTTTCTACAATCTCATCAAAATCTTGGGTCAAAATTGTAGTTTTTTTGAAAGGATATAAATTCACACAAAGTAAGTCTATGCTTTCGATGTTGTAATCTTTGGCTTGTTTTTGATGATCTTCATTTTCTCTTTTGTATAAAATTCCACCATGAATTTTTGGGTGTAATGTTTTAACACGCCCTTCAAACATTTCAGGGCTTTGAGTAAATTCACTAACTTCTTGTACTTGTAAATTATTTTCTTTTAAAAGCTTATAAGTACCTCCGGTGGATAAAAGCTCATAACCTAATTTAGTAAGTTCGCTAGCAAATTCTACAACACCTTCTTTATCACTCACACTAATTAGTGCTTTCATTAATTTTTCCTTTCTATATATTGTTTTAAAAATTCATATGATTCATTAATTTCTTGAAATTTTTTAACACCTTCTTTGATTTTTTCTTCATCACTATTGTTTGCGTTTAAAATATCAGGGTGGTATTTTTTGGCAAGTTCTCTATAGCGTTTTTTAAGCTCTTGTAAGTTTGCATTTTCATTTAAGCCTAAAATTTCACAAGCCTTTTGTAAATTCATACCTGTATTTTGTGTTTGCATAGAGTTTAAAAGTTTTTCAAGTATATTTACATCAAGTTCAAAAGCTCTAATGATAGCTCTTAAGACATCTTTTTTGGTATTGTTAAGTTCTCCATCAATCAAAGCCATTGCTACTAAGACATTTAAAATATTAATTCTTTCTTGTTGTGGTAAAGGCACTTCTTTGATAAACTCTTTGACTATATCAAAAGTATCATTTAAAGTGTTTTTATGTTCATTAAAACATTGTTTTAAAAAATCTCTTTCTTTTTTATCTTTAGCATTATAATCAAGAATTTGTGAGATCATGTTTGCTTCATTCTCGCTAACTCTACCATCACTTTTTGCTATTTTTGCTAAAAGCGCTATAACATAATAGTTTAATCTCCTTTTAAAGCCATCAATCCTTTCTTCATGATAGCCTTGTTTAAAGCCTTGAGAGAAGCTTTTAGCTCCTTTTTTGAAAGAGCCTAAAAGATCATCTTTGCCCCAAGTTTTGTAATACCAATAAAATGCAAGAATTGCTAATACCAATAAAACAAAAAGCATTTCTATCCTAAATATTCTTTAAATTTATCAAAATAAATTTTTTGTAGTTTTACTAAAGATATCTTAATATCATCTAAAACGAAATCTTTTTCATTTAAAATTCCAAGTTTTGCAAAATTAATTTTCATTTTGTTTGCAAATTCAATAAAATTTTCTTCATTTTTAACACCAATTACAACTCTAGTTGGACTTTCTTCAAAAATAAAACTTCTGTTTTCAAAATTTGTTTTTACATTTACACCTAAATTCGCCTTTGCGCTCATTTTGGCTAAAGTCATAGCAAGACCACCTATGCCTATGCTATTAGCACAATCAAGTAACTTTGCTTCGTTTGCTTTTAGTAAGAAATCCCATAGTTTTAATTCTGCTTTAAAATCTATATCTTCAAGCTCTCCTGCGACTTTTTGATCTAGTACTTTAGCAATCAAAGATCCACCAAAACTACCTTTGCTTTTTCCTATTAAATAAATAGCTTGCGTTTCTTTACTAAAGTATGATTTTAAAACATTTTCTGCTTTTTCGTGAATACCAACGCAAGCTATGGTTGGACTTGGAAAAATACTTACTCCATCGGTTTCATTATATAAAGAAACATTTCCGCTTACCACAGGGGTATTGAGTTCTTTACAAGCTAGTTTAATACCTTCGCAGCCTTGAGCAAATTGCCACATTACTTCAGGGTTTTGTGGGTTGCCATAGTTTAAACAATCACTAATTGCCAAAGGTCTAGCTCCCGAGCATGCTATTTTTCTTCCTGCACTTACAACGGCTGCTGCTGCACCGATTTTTGGATTTACATAGTTTAATCTTGAGTTGCACTCAATGGCCATAGAAAGCAAGCAATTATTTTCTTTAATTCTAATACTATTTGCACCTAAAGCCCCATCGCTTTTTAAAGTGTTAGTTTGTACGCTTGAGTCAAACTGCTCATAAATATAAGCTTTATTGCTGATATTTTCATTTGCAAGAAGTTTTTCAAAGGCTTCTTGAGTGGGAATGCTAAGTTTAAATTGATAGTTTTTTATTTCATCTAAGTATTTTGGCTTAGCCACAGGTCTATCAAGTATAGGTGCTTTTTCGCTTAGTGGTTCAATAGGGATTAGACCAACTAATTCATCATGCCAAAATAATTCCATTTTGCCAGTATCTGTAACTTCGCCTATAATGGCTGCATCAAGCCCCCACTTATTAAAAATCTCAATAACTTTTTCTTCATAGCCTTTTTTAGCACAAATTAGCATTCTTTCTTGAGATTCACTTAGCATTAACTCATAAGGAGTCATACCTTCTTCTCTCATAGGAGTTTTATCAAGGTAAAGTTTCATCCCGCTACCACTGCGTCCCGCCATTTCAAAAGAGCTTGAAGTAAGTCCTGCTGCACCCATATCTTGAATTCCAACTATATAATCAGTTTTGAAAAGTTCCAAACAAGCTTCCATTAATAATTTTTCAGCAAATGGATCACCAATTTGAACAGTTGGTCTTAAGCTTTTGCTAGATTCATTAAAACTATCGCTTGCCATTACAGCTCCACCAAGTCCATCACGACCAGTTTTTGAGCCTACATAAATTACAGGATTTCCTATACCTTCAGCCTTTGCATAAAAAATATCTTCGATTTTGCAAGTTCCAAGTGCAAAAGCATTAACTAAGATATTTCCATTAAAGCACTCATCAAAAGCACATTCTCCACCTATAGTAGGAACACCCATACAATTACCATAGTGTGAAATTCCACTTACTACACCCTTAACTAAATATTTTTGATGTTTGCCTATTTTTTCATCATGGATATTACCAAATTTTAAAGAATTCATACCTGCAACAACTCTAGCACCCATGGTAAAAACATCGCGTAAAATTCCACCCACACCAGTAGCTGCACCTGCAAATGGCTCTATAAAACTTGGGTGATTATGACTTTCTACTTTAAATACAGCAGCCATTCCTTTGCCTATATCTATTACTCCAGCATTTTCACCAGGACCTTGGATTACCCAAGGAGCTTTAGTTGGAAAGCCATTAAGGTATTTTTTACTTGATTTATATGAGCAATGTTCACTCCACATTGCAGAAATCACTCCAAGTTCTAATAAATTAGGTTCTCTACCTAGTATATTTAAAATTTCTTGATATTCCTCATCGCTAATTTTGTGTTGTTTTATAACTTCTTTATCCATAATTATCTCCTTTTTATTTTCCTAAACAAAAATTACTAAACATTGCATCTAAAATTTCATCTCTTTCAAAATTTTTGGTAAATTGAGCTATTTCACCTATGGCTAAATTTAATTCAAAAGCAAAAAGCTCTAAAGAACTTTCCTTTAATAAATCTCTTGCACGCAAAATAGCTTCACTAGCATTTTTACAAGCATTGAGTATTAAGGTATTGCTAATTAGCATTCCATCGCCATCTAAAGTATTTAAGTATTCATTTAAACTTTCCTTAATGGCTTGAGTGTTTTTTTGGGCGCAAATGCGTATACAAGAAGTGCTAATTTCATGTTTAAATTTGGTAGCCAAATCGCTTTTATTTAAAACATAAATGATTTTTTTATCACAATCTTTTAAAGCTTGTAAAATATGTTTATCTTCTTCTTCAAATTCTTTAGATCCGTCAAAAACAGCTATAATAATATCTGCTTCTTTAATGCTTTCATAACTTAAGTTGACTCCGATTTTTTCTATCTCATCATCTGCGTTTCTTATGCCTGCTGTGTCGATGATTTTAATTAAATGTGAGCCTATTTTTAAACTTTCCTCGATACGATCTCTTGTGGTGCCTGCAATATTAGATACAATAGCTCTATCAAATGCTAAAAGCGAATTTAACAATGAACTTTTTCCGGCATTTGGCTTGCCGATAATAGCAACTTTAAAGCCATTTATAAGACCTTTTTTACTTAAGGAAATATCTACTATATCGCTTAAAAGTTTTGAATTTTTTTCACACATAGCAATGATTTGATCAAGTAGATCTTGCGGTAAATCATCATCTGCATAGTCAATGCTAGTTTCTACAAAAGCAAGAGTTTGAACAAGGTCTATTCGAATGGCGTTTAAAAATTTACTTAAATCACCTTTAATATTTTTTGCTATGATATTTGCAGCACTTGTTGATTTTGACATGATAGCATCTTGTATGCTTAAAGCTTTTAAAAGATCCATTTTGCCATTTAAGCAAGCTCTTTTGCTAAATTCTCCAGGATTAGCAAGGCGCGCGCCTGCTAAAACAAGCTCATCGAGTAAAATTTCACTCAAAGAAAAACCGCCATGAAGTTGAAATTCTACAATATCTTCTCCTGTAAAAGAGTAGGGTGCTTTAAAATAAATTACTAAAGCCTCGTCTAAAAAGTCATTATTGTTTTTATAAAGTTTGCACAAGCGTGCATAGCGTGGTGTGAGTTCTTTTTTGTGGGTAATTTTTAATGCAAGTTCTAAAGCTTTTTTTCCACTTACTCTAATGATGCTTATAGAGCCCACTCCGTGAGCTGTAGCAATAGCAGCTATCGTGTCATTCATTCATTTTTCTTCAAAAAATCATTCACAACGATATATCTTTGATCGTCATTTTGTTTGATAGCTACATACTTATCAGGAAAGCGTTCTCTTAATTTTTCTAAAGCAAGTTTTAGCCAAATTCCATCTAGTGGTTTTGTTTGAACTCTTCCAGTGTTCTCTACTTTTTCTATGAGAATTTTTAAATAACTATCAATAGCTTGGGTTTGGTTTTCCAAAAATTGTGCTATTTCTAGTCTTGGTTGAATTTTATATTTAGCATTAAGCCAATTATAAAGTAAATATGAAAAAGCTTTATATCTGTGAGCTTCTTTGCCTATAAGCAAGGCTGCATCTTCTCCATCAAGTTTAATTAAAACACAGGTTTCATCCCAAACACTAACTTGCACAACTTTAATATCAAAATCAAAAGTTGCTAGTAAATTTTCTAGTGAAATTTTTATCTCATCAATATAAGAAACAATGTTTTTTTCTTCTGAAGACTCCTTATGAAAAGAATCAAAAATAGCATCATTTTTTACTTTGTAATGTTCTTTAGGTTGAGCAATATTTTCAATTGGTTTTTGAAAATTTTCTTTATATTCTTTTTTATATTCATTTTTTTCAAAATTTTTTTGAGAATATTTGTTAAATTTCTCATTTTGATTTTTTTTAGGTTTTTCATTATGGACTTTTTGAGTTTTTTTATGTCCTTTAATACAGATTATCGCATTTTTTTTAAAAAGGCCAAAAAATCCTGCTTTAGCATGTTGAATAACTTCGTATTCTAAGTCAATCACAGAGCACTCAAGTTGTTTTGAGGCTTCTATGAGTGCAGTTTGTAAGTCTTTAGCTTCTATGTTCATGTTTAGCTATTTCCTCTTTTTTGTGGTTTTTGAAAAGCTTATTAACAATTACTTGTTGGATAAGTGAGCATATATTATTTACACACCAATATAAAGTTAAACCTGCTGGGAATGTTAAGAAAAAGAAAGTGAAAATTAATGGTAAGAATTTCATAATCTTTTCTTGCATAGGATCTTGTATAGCCATTGGTGTAATAAGTTGTTGGATAAACATAGTTAGACCCATAAATATAGGTAAAATAAACCATGGATCCATCACAGATAAATCTGTAATCCAAAAAGCCCAAGGTGCAGCTTTAAGTTCTATGGCATTTAGTAAAACTCTATAAATTGCAAAGAAAATTGGAATTTGAATGAGTATAGGTAAACATCCGCTCATTGGGTTTGCACCATGTTTTTTATAAAGTTCCATCATATGTAAATTCATTTTTTGTGGATCACCTTTGTAGCGTTCTCTAATTTCTTTCATTTTTGGTGCTAAATCTTTGAGTTTATTCATAGAAATCATTGATTTGTAAGTAAGTGGGAAAAGAATAATACGCACAATTAAAGTCATCACTACGATAGCCCAACCCCAATTACCCAAATAACCATGTAAGAAATTTAAAAATTCAAACATAGGTTTAGCTATAAAAGTAAACCAACCATATTCTACCACATCATCTAAATCCGCATGAATGCTTCTTAAAATTTCATGCTCTTTTGAACCTATATATCCGGTTGCTTTAAAATTATTAGTTGCACTTGCAAAAACGATAGAATTTTCGTGATTATCTTTAGTAACTACTGCATTTAAAGGTTTTTCAAAATTATAAAAGAAAGTACTATAATAGCGATCTGAAGCTGCCATAAGGGTTACATTAGAAAAACTTTCATCGTTTTCTATATCACCATCTTCTAACATTGTTATTTTATCATCTTTATCTAAGATTAAAACTCCATGTACTGTATAACTATCAACTGCTATATTTGGACGATAACCTGGAGTGATAAAATAAGCTGTATCTTTGCTTAGATTTACTTCTAAATCATAATTTCCATATTTGTGAAAAGTGATTTTTTTAGTTATTATTAGATCATTTAAATTTTGAGTAAGAATTAATGTTGTATTTTCATCATTTACATTGATAGTTTTTTGACTAGCTGTATATACTGTATTGAATGCCTCTTGATTTATCTTTGCATCACTAAATCTTATTTCTAGTGGCAAAGGTGATAAAGAAGTATCTACTAGATTAATGCTTTTACCATTTTCATCTTTATATTTTTCATCGCTTAGATAAAATTTAGCTATTCTACCTAAAGAGTCAATATGTGCTTCAAAATGCTCACTTTTAACAACTGCTATTTCTTCTTTTTGATTAACACTAAGTTCTGTCTTTGGAGCTTGTGTATTTGTATTTGCGGTTGTAGTTTGTGGAGCTGAATTGTTTTGTTCTATATGAGTGATATTTTGCTCATTTTGTGGTGCTTTTGGAATAAAAAAATAATCATAAACTACAAAAAATAAAAATGATAATACAACGGCAATTAATATGCGTTTTTGCTGGGATAAATTTTCTGACACGGATTGTCCTTTGGAAATATAATCTTAATTAAAAAAAATTGATTATCATTGCAAGGGATATAAAAATAATTGAGTTGTTTTAAAGCATTAAAACTAGGTTTAAAACATACACCTGAGTTTAGAGTATTCTTGCGTATTTTAGGATAATCAATACCACCTTTAAAAAACGGATTGCATTTTAAAATTCTTAAAAAAACTGCACCAAATGCTTTAAAAATATTATTTTTTTTAAATTGCCATAAGGCATATTCAGAACAACTTGGATAATACCTGCAGCATTGTGGCTTAAAAGGGCTGATAAAGAGCTGGTAAAATCTAATAAGTTTTAAACAAGCTATTTTATACATCCTATTTTTTTCAAACCCCATTTCAAGTTTTTTTCTAATTTTAAAAAAGGAATTTCAGTAATACTTGTCTTAGCTACAAGTATGTATTTCCCGTTTTCGACTTGATTTTTAACCTGAAAAAAAGCTGATCTTAAGAGCCTTTTGGCTCTATTTCTAACGACAGCTTTTCCAACTTTTTTACTAGCAACAACAGCAAATTTTTTTTCTTTACTTAAAGTATAAAAGATGATTACACCTTCACAGTGCCACTTTTTACCTTCTTTATAAATTGTTGCAAACTCTCCTAAGTCGTTAATACTTAGAAAATCTTTTATACCGCTAATCTTTTTCTACCTTTAGCGCGTCTAGCATTGATCACCTTACGACCATTTTTGCTTTTCATACGCACGCGGAAGCCATGAGTTCTTTTTTTAGGAGTTTTGTGTGGTTGATATGTTCTTTTCATATTCTTTCCTTAACTTAAAATAAAAAACAAAATAATAAGCGTGTATTTTATCAAAATCTTACTTAAATCTGCTTTTAATTAAGAGTTATTTTAAAAGTTTTTGCTAAATTTTTGTTTTATTTTTATGTATTTTAAGGAAAAATCATGAGTTTTGAAATTTGTGAGAGTAAAAAAGAAGATTTAGAAAAAATTTTAGAATTAATTAAAGAGCTTGCTATCCATGAAAATATGCTTGAAGATGTAAAATGCACAACTAAAGAACTTGAAGAATCTTTTTTTGAAAATAAATATGCCAAGGCTTTAAGTCTAAAAGTTGATGGTAAAATCATAGGTTATGCAATGTATTATTTTACTTTTTCGTCTTTTTGGGGTTTAGGTGGGTTATATCTAGAAGATATTTATATACAGGCAAAACATAGAAAAAAAGGCTATGCAAAAGCTGTTTTTAAATATTTAGCACAAATTTGTAAAGAAAAAAATCTTAAAAGATTAGAATGGGTATGTTTGAACGATAATGATTTAGGGATTGAGTTTTATACTAAATTAAATGCAAAGCATATGAATGAGTGGAGAACTTATCGTTTAGAGGGTGAAAATTTAGAAGCATTGATGTGATGAATAAACGCAGTTTGTATTATCTAAAAGCTTTTGGTTATGAATACTTTAACGAACAAAAGCAAATTAGACATTTTAACTTAAGCTTTAAAGAATTAAATGAAAGAGTGAAAACTTGCAATCTTTGTCATTTTTCTAAATTAAGAAAGTATAGTTTAATAGAAAAAGAAGCCAAAAATGCTAAAATTTTGATTTACCAAGCCTTTGTTGATAAAGAAGAAAATGAAAGTGGAAAGTTTTTTGCTTCTAAAAATAAGCAAGAGTTTTTAATGCTTTGCAAAGAGCTTTTAAATTTAAAAGAAGATGAGATATATTTTTCTTATATGTTTAAATGTTTTAGTAATTTTAAAATAGATGATCAAGCACTAAAATTATGCTTACCATATTTTTATAATGAGCTTGATTTTATAAAAGCAAAGATTATTTTATGTCTTGGTCAAGAAGCTTTTGCGAGTTTGGGTTTTGAGAATTTTCAAAAATACAAAGGGCAATGTATGCGTTTTAATAATGCTTTGCTTTTGCCAAGTTATGATTTGAATTTTGTGAGTAAAAATCCTAGCTTTTATGCTGAATTTATAGAAGATATTAAAAAAATAAAAGGTTATTTATGAGAAAAAGTTTAGTTTGTTTGTTGATGAGTTTTGTTTTAACTTTAAATGTCTTTGCAAAAGAGCAAAAACCATCACCCATAGAACCTAGTGAGTCTTTTTATCCTAATTTAGAATTTCAAAATTGTGATAATGATTGTTTATTTACTTTGCTAGAAACAGGACTTTATTTTAATTTTTTATCAAGATTTAATAATGATAATGCAAATGAGCTTTTAGTTAATATCTATACTAAACTTTTAAATTCTATTATAGATTTTGAAAAAAGAATTCAAAAAAATGCTAGCATAAAACTAGCTATTATTATACCTGAGCAAACGATTAAAAGTTATTCTAATACTATTATAAATTCAAGCATAGCGTATTTATTAAGGCAAAGAGCGCAAATAAAAGTAAAGGTATTTTTAATAGGCACAGAAGATGAGAGTAAGATAACTAAAGCTTTTAAACAAGCTCAAGATGAGAAATTTAATTATATTATCGCAGGTTTTACAGATAAAGGTGTGAAAAATTTATTAAAAGAAAGCCTTGATTCTAATGTAAAAGTTTTTATTCCTACTGCACATAAAAGAAATTTTGATACGCAAAATGAAAATGTGTATTTTGGAAGTATAGATTATCAAAAACAAATCCAAAAACTTTTGGAATACTCAAATGGTAAAAATATTATTTTTTCAGATGGAACAGCCTTAGCTAATCGCTTAGATGAGAATGTTTTAAACGCAGGTAATGGTAGTGAGAAAATTTATACTATTAATAGTTCTAAATTTGATTTTAGAAGTATTTTAAATCAAAATAGAAGTTTTCAAGATTCTAGTATTATTTTAAATACTTCTTTGATTAAAACAGCACTCATAAGCTCACAAATAAGAACTTATGATATAGAGCCTTTTGTATTATTATCAACTCAGATTAATTATAATCCTATCTTGCTAAGTTTAACGCAAATTAATGATAGAAAAAAACTTTTGCTAGCAAATTCCATTTCTAATGAGGATCAAACTCTAAGCTATCTTAATGAACTTTTTTCGCAAAATATTAATTACAACTGGATAGCTTATGCAACTAGTGTGGGCCTTGATTATTTTTATACGCAGTTTTTAGATAAAGATTCTCAAAGAATTTTTGATGAGGGTTTAAATGATAATCAATTTGACTATAAGGTTAAAATCATTCGCTCGCAAGGCTTAGGTTTTACTCCTTTGCAAGATCAGTAAAAACCTTAGTTATAGTCTCATCTATAGGAGCTACTTTTTCATTTTTTAAAAAAGCTAGGGTAAATTCAGCTTCAAAAAGCTTGGTATTTTCTTTATAAATCTCTTGTTTTATACAAACTGAGGCTTTTTTAAGCTTTGTGATAAATGTTTTTACTTCTATAAGATCTCCAAGTTTAGCGGGTTTTAAAAAGTTACAATTTGCTTTAGTAAGTAGGAAATGT
The DNA here is from genome assembly GCF_025772845.1 of Campylobacter sp. CNRCH_2014_2849. Taxonomy (NCBI): domain Bacteria; kingdom Pseudomonadati; phylum Campylobacterota; class Epsilonproteobacteria; order Campylobacterales; family Campylobacteraceae; genus Campylobacter; species Campylobacter sp. CNRCH_2014_2849. The sequence continues at coordinate 35,267 of NZ_JAKMSW010000006.1, forward strand.
CCTGTATTTTTATCAAAAATTTTTGCATTTTTTTGAAAAAATATCTCACTTCTTGCTCTTTCGCAAAATTTTAAGTAGTTGCTATGGTATACCACTCCACCTGCATCGGTATCTTCATAATAAATTCGTATTTGCATTTTAGACCTTTTATTTTATTATATATTGATCGGAAAATATCGCTTGCAATTAACTTTTTTATTGATAAATTTGTTGAAATTCTACTTAAAATGTCATAAGAAAAGCATAAAATATTCTTGATTTTATATCTTATGTTAAAATTGTATTTTATATCATTGAAAAAAGGAAAATCATGCAAGTTTTGCAAAAAATGTTTAAATTGCTAGCTATTATGGCTTTTGTTTTTAGTGTGAGTGCAAATGCACTTAGTGAGGGTAAAGAGTATATTACTTTAAAAACACCTATTCCAAATGCACAAAATTCTCTAATAGAGGTATTTTCTTATCGTTGTATTCATTGCTATAATCATCATCAATTTCACACTCTAGCAAAAGTTAAGCAAGCTTTACCAAATTTAAAATATGATCTTTTCTCGGTAAGTTCTATGCTCGAGTACGGTGGTGCTTTAAATGAGATGTTTGCTTTAGCTTCTTTTAAAGAAAAAGCTTTAGGTTTAGATGTTACTAGTGAAAAAAGTCTTACTTATAAGCTTGCTGATGTGTATTTTGTAAGTCATTTTGAAAAAAAAATAAATTTAAATAATCTTGATTTATTTTATAAAATAGGTTTAAATGCTATTGGCGCTAGTAAAGAAGAATTGCAAAAATTTTTACAAACTAAAGAAGCCAAAGAGCTTTTAGTTGCTTATGATGTAGCTAATGAAATTTCAAGAAATTATGGCACGCCTGCTTTTGTAGTAAATGGCAAATATCAAATCAAACCTGAGTATATCACTTCTTTAGAGGAACTAATCCGTATAGTTAAAGAACTTTCTACCAAGTAATGCTTTTTTAAGCATTACTTTTTGTAATTTTTGTGATAAAGTATTATTATTTTTTATTTTTTTAATAATTATATTTTCATTTTGAAATTTTTTCTTATTGTTTAATTAATATTTAAGTTATATTAATATAACTTTAGCATGTTTATAATAAATTGCAAATATTTATTATATATAAAATACAAATAGGAGAAATAAAATGAAATTCAACTTAAATAATTTGTCAAAAGCAATGGCGGCAGCTGCTTTTGTTCTTGGTGTGAGTGCAAATGCACTTAGTGAGGGTAAAGAGTATATCACCTTAAAAACACCTATCCCAAATGCTCAAAATTCTTTAATAGAAGTATTTTCTTATCGTTGCACACATTGTTATGATCATCATAAGTTTAATACCATGTCAAAAGTCAAAGAAAAATTACCACAATTAACTTATAAATTTTATCCTGTTAGCTCTATGGGTGATTATGGTAAGCAAGCTAATGAAATTTTTGCTTTTGCTGCTTTTAAAGATGAGCAAAATAAAGTAAGTCAAAGCGATAAAAATAGTTTAACTCATAAAGCTTCTGAAGCATATTTTAATGCTTATTTTAAGAAAAAACAAAGATGGGGAAATGGAGCTAATCCTGAAGCGTTTTATGAAGTAGGATTAAAAGCAATTTCAGCAAGCAAAGAAGATTTAGATAACTTTTTAAAAACTCCTGAGGCTAGTGAAATTTTAAAATCTTATGAAAATGCTAATGATATCTCTAAAAACTATGGTACACCTGCATTTGTAGTAAATGGTAAATACCAAATCATACCACAAGCTATCACATCTCCACAAGCTTTGATGGAAATAACAGAAGAATTAAGCAAGATGTGATTTGAGGTATTTTATGAGTTCTTGTCCTATTAGTAAAATCACTACTTGGCAAAATACAAGAGTTCCTTGGTTGATAATGGTTATAGCTATGATAGGCTTAACTTTTATAGCGCACTTTTTGTTTCAAGAATACCTTTATATGGAGCCTTGTGAGCAGTGTGTTTATATAAGATTTGCTATGTTAACTATGGCTTTTGGTGGTATTTTAGCCTTGATAGATCCTAAAAATGATTATTTGAAAATTTTTGCTTATACTTTTGTATTTTGGGGTATATGGCTTGGTATAGAGTATTGTATTACTCTTAATCATATCCACGAGGTAGTACATTCAGAAAATCCTTTTGCTGGTGTTGATGGGTGTAGAGAAATTCCTATATATCCTTTTAATTTACCATTGCATGAATGGGCACCAGGATGGTTTTTACCAACAGGTGAGTGTGGTATGGATACACCTATAGTACCTGAAGATGTTTATGGTAGTTTAAATGCTTTTCAGAAATTTTTTGTTGGAACTCCTCCAAAATTTGAAGATGGGTTGTATAGCAATGGTTGGTATTTGATTCCTAGTATGGAATTTATGAATATGGCGATTTGTTGTTTGTTGGCTTTTGTTGTTTGTTTGGTGATTTTAGGAAGCATGTTTGTTTCTTATACATTTTCACATTCTAAGGCTAAATTTTATGCTTTGATTGTTTTGATATTAGTAGTTTTGCTAAAAATTTTAGGTGAGCCAAGTGTGCAAATAGCTTAATAATATAAAAAAGGAGAAAAAATGAAGATTAGTAAAATTGTAAGTAGTATTTTGCTTGCTAGCAGTGTTGTTATGGTAGTGCCTAGTGTTTCTTTGGCTATGGGTGGACCTAGTGGTGCTAAAATTGATTGGGAAATTCAAGGCAAAATTGGCGCAGTAAAGATGAATCCTTATGGTTTATCTCCACTTAGCGCTGTAATTATGGATGGTGGATATAAACTAAGTGATGTAAGCGTAACTATAGTTCCAAAACCAAATGGGCAAACTATATCTTATAAGGTTAGCCCTAGTAAAATTAAAACTTATGGAGGAATTCCTGTTTTTGGACTTTATCCATCATATTTTAATACAGTAAAAGTAAGTTATACCAAAACTGCTTTTGGAAAGAGTGAAAAAGTAGTAGATGAGGTATATAAAATAGCAACTGGTGGAGTTAATATAGAGCCAAGTGGAAGTATTATGCAAAGAGGTGTGCCTTTTGAAAAAGTAGAAGTGATTAAAGTAGATAAAGGTTTTGAAGATAGGTTGTATTTGGTTAATAATGCTCCAGGGAAACAAAGTGGAAAAGGCTCTCAATCTGTTTGGAATAACCCAGCAGGTGGTGCAATGGAATGGGATGAGAATTCAAATGCATTTATCATTGATACAAAAGGTGAAATTCGTTGGTATTTTGACAATGATAAATTAATGGATTGGAATAATATTTACAACCGTGGTATTATGATGGGATTTAGGCAAAATACTGATGGGGCTTTAACTTGGGGTTTTGGACAAAGATATGTTAAATATGATTTAATGGGTAGAGAAATTTTCAATCGTCTTTTACCTTCTTCTTATATAGATTTTTCTCATTCTATGGATAATATGCAAAATGGAAATTATCTTTTAAGGGTGGCTTCTGCCAATGTTAAGCGTCCTGATGGTAAAAATGTGCGTTCAGTGCGCGATGTGATAGTAGAAGTTGATAAAAATGGTAATGTAGTAGATGAGTGGAGATTGTTTGAAATTTTAGATCCATATAGAGCAAATGTAATCAAAGCATTAGATCAAGGTGCTGTTTGTTTAAATATTGATGCGAGTAAAGCAGGGGTTACTTTAAGTGATGAGGATTTAGCTAAAATGGATGCAAGTGATTCTTTTGGCGATATAGCAGGCACTGGAGTAGGGCGTAACTGGGCTCATGTAAATAGCGTAGATTATGATCCAAGTGATGATAGTATTATTATTTCAAGTCGTCATCAAAGTGCTATTATAAAAATAGGACGTGATAAAAAAGTAAAATGGATATTAGGAGCACACAAAGGATGGGGAGAAAAATATAAAAAAACACTTTTGCAACCTGTTGATAAAAATGGTAAAAAGATAGTTTGTGAAGATGAGTATAGCAAATGTCCAGGATATGAAAACGAAGAAGGTGGTTTTGATTTTACATGGACACAGCATACTGCTTTTAGAATAGATGAAAAATCTGACAAAAGATATATTTATATCACAGCTTTTGATAATGGCGATGCAAGAGGTATAGAGCAACCTGCTTTTGCTTCAATGAAATACTCAAGAGCAGTTGTGTATAAAATAGATCAAAAAAATAAAACCGTAGAACAAATTTGGGAGTATGGAAAGCAAAGAGGCAATGAATGGTTTTCACCTGTCACTTCTTTAGCAGAATACCATAAAGATAAAAATTCCATCATGGTTTATAGTGCTACTGCTGGAATGTCATTTGACTTAAGTAAGGGTGCTGCTGTAGGTGAGCCAAAACCTGAAATAGATGAATTTAAATGGGGAGCTAAAGAACCTTCAGTACAAATTCGCTTTAGCGGAGCAAGTACTGGTTATCAAGCTATGCCTATTGATTTAGAAAAAGCATTTAAATAAGAAAAAAGGGCTTTTTTAAAGCCCTTTTAATTTTTTTATAAATATCCTGCTCCTAAAGCTAAAAAATAACCTACTATACAAGAAACAATCACACCAATTAATCCTGGTAAGATAAAGCTATGATTGATAACAAATTTACCTATTTTTGTAGTACCTGATCTATCAAATTGTATAGTTGCAAGATCGCTTGGATAAGTTGGTAAAATGTAGTATCCATAGCAAGCTGCTGCAAAAGCAATGATAATACCTGGTTCAACACCAATTCCTAGTGCAAGTGGCACAAAAGCTGCAATTGCTGCTGCTTGAGAATTAACAAATTTAGAAATAAGTAAAAGCATAATAGCATAAGTCCAAGGATGTTCTATAACGATATTACCTAAAGATTCTTTCATCATAGGAGTATGCACTGCAAACATTGTATCTGCCATCCAAGAAATTCCAAAAACAGCTACTAAGGCTATCATACCGGATTTAAAAATTTCATTTTTTGCAATTTTGCTTGCATCAAGTTTGGTAAAAATGATTAGCGCTGCACCTGCTAAAAGCATAAACATTTGAATAGTTGCTACCATATTCATAGGCTTGGTAACGCCTTTTGAGGTAAATTGCGGTCTAAGCTCTGGAAAAGCTCCAAGTATAGCTACTATAGCAATAGCACCTAGGAAAATCCACATAGCTACCCATTGGATAGTTGGAAGTTTTTGTCCAAGAAGAGTTTTACTATCGCCATAGATATATTCTCTTTGTTCTGGATTTTTAATCTTAGCTTGAAAATCCTCATCTTTATCAAGATCTTTTCCCCTAAACCAAGAAAAAATTCCTATAGCCAAAACACCTACTAAGGTAGAAGGTATAGTAATAGCAAGTAAATCTACATAGCCATCAAATCCTGCTAAAGGGTGTTTATTAATTTCTGGATTTAAAAGTAGAGCTGTTAAGCTTACAACTGCAACTGAAACAGGACTTGCGATAATACCAAGTTGTGAAGAAATACTAGAAGCAGCCATTGGTCTTTCTGGGCGAATACCATTTTTAATAGCAATGTCATAAATAATAGGCATCATAGTATAGACAACATGCCCAGTTCCACAAAGCATGGTAAGAATGCAAGTTACAAATGGCGCCAAAATAGTTAAGAATTTAGGATTTTTTCTTAGAACTTTTTCTGCAATTTGCAACATTACATCCAAGCCACCACTAGCTTGCAAAGTTGCACTAGCAACAACAACAGCTAAAATGGTAAGCATAACATCAATAGAAGGTTTTCCAGGTGCTACAGCAAAACCAAAACTTAAAACTAATAAACCTATACCGCCTAATAAGCCTAGAGCGATACCGCCTTTTTTTGCCCCATAAAAAAGACAAATAAGAACAACAATTAGTTGAATACTAAATTGAACACCTTCGCTAAGGCTAGTTAGTATTTCCATACTCTCTCCTTATTTTTTGAAATATGTGAGAGTATAATCCAAGTTTTATTAATAGTAAATAAAATTTTTTATTATTTAAATAAATATTTACCAATATTTTGAATTTATTTATCAAAATATTGGTTATTTTATATTTATTGATAATATTTTAAGATTGCATAAAGAATTTTACTGATTTTTTCAATAGAAGCTATTTCACATTTTTCATCTGTTGAGTGAGGGCTATGGATATTCGGTCCTATTGAGCAACATTCTAAAGGTTGTTTTTCACTTATAATGCCACATTCTAAACCAGCATGTATAGTGTAAAGCTTGGCGTTTGGGTTTTCTTTTTTAAAATAATTTAGAATTTCTTCTCCAAATTTAGTATCTTTATTAGCCCACGGTGGATAAAAATTTGCACTTGAAACTTCGCAGTTTTGCATCTTAAAATAAGTTAAGGTTTCAAATTCTATGTTTTTAAGTTCTTGTAAATCATTAGATCTTGCAAAAAGCTCAAAATGAAATTTGCTATCTTTTTCATAAGCTAGTGAAAGATTGATACTTGTTTGAACTAAATTTAATTGATGATTGAAAGTTCTAACTCCTTGTGCAAAAGCATTAATGAGATTTAAAATAACTTGAGAATTTTTATAATATGTTCTTTTGATTTTACCTATATAATTTACTTTAAAATGATCATTTTCTTTTGGAGGATTTTTAAAAAATGCTATAACTTTAGCATGTTTTGGTATAGAATTTATTCTTTCACCTGCTTTAAATTCGCAAAGTTCTCCTTGATTTTGAGTGATAAAATAGCTCACTTCTTTAATAGAAGATTTAATATTTTTAACAATATCAATTCCCGAGTGCCCACCTTTAAAATCAATTGCTTCTATCTCATAACAATCTTCTTCTTTTTCATCTATTTCTAAGTTTAAACTAGCAAAAATATCTACCCCACCAGCACAACCTATAACAACTTCATCATCGCTTTCGTGGTCTAAATTTAAAAGCTTGCTTGAGATCAAAGTATGGGTGAGATTGTTTGCTCCACAAAGTCCAACTTCTTCATCATTAGTAAAAAGACATTCTATATTTTCAAAATCTTTTAAAGCTTGCATCATTAGTGATACTCCTATGCCATTATCTGCACCTAAGCTTGAATTTTTAGCCTTTAAATATCCGTTTTCTTCATATATTTGTATACTTGGAGCTTCTCCCATGCAAACCATATCATAATGACTTTGTAAACAAATTTTAGGATTTCCTTTGTGTGCGTGGATATTACCTGCTTCATCAACGCTTACTTGGCAATTTTGACTTTTAGCAAAATCAATGAGAAAATTTTTCAATTCTTCGGTTTTGAAACTACAATGAGGTATTTGAGCAATTTGTTTAAAATTTTGTATAATTTCTTGCATAAATTCTCCTTTTTATTGTAATTATGGCATATTTTTATATAGATGAGGTTTAAATGAAATTTTCTAGGAAACAAATTAAATTATTTATAAACTTATTAAAAGATCCGAAGAAATTTTTAATCGCACTTTTTTTAGTTGCTTTTGCTTATGTTTTAAACTATGATAGTGGTTCATATATCAATGCTAAAGTAAGTCGTGTAGTAGATGGAGATACTATTGAGGCTAAATTCGAAAATGAAAAGCTTAAAATCAGACTTTTTGGTATAGATGCGCCTGAGAGTGATCAAGCTTATGGAAAGATGGCTACGCAATTTCTAAAAGCTATTGTATTAAATAAAGAAGTAGTTTTAAATGTAAAAGATGAGGATAAATATGGTAGAATTTTAGCCATTGTATATTTAAATGATAAAGATATTAATCAAGTTATGGTTAAAAATGGTTTTGCTTGGGCGTATGAGCATTATAGTGATTTATATATAAATGAGCAAAATTATGCCAAGATAAATAAAAAAGGATTATGGGAAAGTGAAAATCCTATAGAGCCTTATAAATGGCGTAAGCAAATAAGATTAAAATAGGATATAAGATGTTTAAAAAAATATTATTGTTTGGATTTTTAGTATTATTTTTTAGTGGTTGTTTTGTCAATGAAAGAGGGATCTCAAATCGATTTTACGATGATTGTAAGGAATATTATGATGCAAGTGGGACTTATCATAAAGAATGTCCAAAGAATTGGGTGGATTTACCTTTAACCCCCGATTCCTTTTAAGACTGCATTAAGTTCTTCTTGCATTGATTCTTGTTTAGTTGTTTCTTGCTGATTTTGATTATTATTTGTAGCGGCTTGATTTTGTTTAAGTTTAAATATATGATCATCTGTAGTAATAACTTGAAAAGATGCGTCAAAAATTTTAATCTCATTTACAAAACCAGCTACTTTAACCTCTCTTTTTCTTGAGTCATCGCTAAATAAAGCACTTGCTTCAAGATTTAAAATATCTCCCACTTTTAAAGGAGCATAGAAAAAGCTTCTTGAGCCTATTAAGACGCTAAATTCTTTATTAATTGCAGCTTGTGCTATGTAATTTGCTGCATTAAATACAAAGCCACTATGCACTAATCCTAGTTCATCTACTGCCATATCATGGGTTGTGATTAAAATACCTTTGGCGAAATTTTTTTCTATATGAGAAATACTTCCTGCTAAAGTATTGTTTATCCCTGGACAAGTGATAAGTTCTGATTTGATACGATTTAACTCTTCTGGATCTATTAATTCTTCTATGGTAACAGCACTTACTGTTCTTGCCATTTTTACACCTTTAATTTAACATAAACTCTTTTTGGTGCTTCATAGCCTTCGCAAGTTAAATTTGAATCATTTTTATCTAAAAATTGATCTAAAGAATAAGAATCAATCCATTGTGTTTTTCTTTGTTCTAAAAGATCGGTTTGTTTAGTTGTTATAACTTCAAATTCACTAAATCCAGCTCTATAACACCAATTTCTTAAACCTAATATCGACGGAATGAAAAAAATATTTGGTATTTTTGAGTAAGTTTTTTGAGGAATAAGTGCTATTTCTCTTTCATCTTCTATATACATAGTGTCTAAAAAGACTATGCCGTCTTTATTTAAAGATTGTTTGAGTTGTTTTAGCATGGCTATAGGATCACTACGATGATAAATCACTCCAAGACAAAAAATCACATCAAATTTTATGCCATAATTTGGTACATCAGCTACGCCTAAAAGCTCATATTGTATAGGAGTTTTTGCAATGGAGTTTAAAAGTAAAAATTGCAAATAATACTTAATAGAAGGATCAAAACCTATGAGCTTTGAAGGATTAAATTCAAGCATTTTAAACATATAATAACCATTATTGCAGCCAATATCTGCTACTATTTTGCCATTTATTTCTTGCATATAAGGCTTTAAAATATTAAATTTGATAAAACTTTGCCATTCTGTATCTATAAATAAATCATTAATTTTAAAAGGTCCTTTACGCCAAGGTTTTAATTCTAAAGTGATATTCTTGATCTCATCATCTAAACTTTTATCACAAAAAATATCAAAACTTTCATTTATAAGGTAATTTGAATTTTGAATTTTTTCACTAAGTTTTTGGATTTTTTCATATAAAGGATGTTTTAAAACTTGCTTAAATAAAGCATTATTTTGCATATTTTTCCTTGAAAAACTCCCTTATTTGGGAGTTTTTATTATTGAAGTAGGCTTGCTAGTTTAGTTTGTAGCATTACATTTGAATGTGCATTTGCAAATAAAAATGCATTTTCTTTTAGGTAATTTGCATTAAAATCATTGATATTTTGAGCTAAGTCATTATTTTGTAATTTGCTTTCAGCTTCTTTAGTGTTAATACTAGTTTGCAAAGATGAGTTGATATTAGAATGGATAGCGTTAATTCCAGCACCAATATCTGCGCGTAAAGAACCTACTTGATCTTGAAAATCACGAATTCCGTCTTGATTTTCAAGGCTTAAATTTGCTGTGCTTGGTTGATTTAAATTAATACTTTCAACTCCAGTACCAACAACAAAATCCATACTCTGAAATACATTTTTTCCATTAAAAGTCGCATTAGAAAAAGCATCATTGATTGAAGTTACAAGTTTGCTTGCTTCAGAATTTAGCATACTTTTTTGTCTGTCATTTAAGGCAGCATTGTTTGAGCGCACTGAAAGTTCATTAAGTTTATCTGTAGTAGCTGAAATGCTATTTAAAGTTGAATCAGCAATTTGTAAAACTCCTATGGAATCATAGGCATTTAAAATACCTTGATCTATAGTGCTATATTGACTTCTTAAAGAATCAGCTATGGCTAAATTTGCTCCATCGCTCCCATCTATAGCACGGATTGTGGCTATGTTTTCTAAAGCTTTTTCTTGGCTTTTTTGAGCTTGATTTAAGTAGTGATTTTGTTGAGTTGTTCCTATATCGCCTATTTTCATCTTTGACTCCTTTTAAAGACTTATTTTATTATATCATTTTTTTGTTTTAAAATTTAAGAAAAACAAAATTACTTGTGATAACATGATAATTTTCATCACAACTTCACTTGCACCATGAATTTTTATAAATTCTTGAGTTTTAGTTGCTTCTTCTCCTAAACTTTGTGCTTCTAAAACATAAGCAGTGAAGTAAAATACAAAAAGCAAACTTAGTGCCAAAATGATCAAAGAAAGCATAAATTTTGAAAAATTTATTTTAAAAGTTAAATTTTTGTCTTTAAATGAAAAAATTTCTATTAAAATAGACAAAACACTCACACTTAACAAAACATAGCCAAATTGCACAAAAATGTGTGTCATTAAAAGCCCACTTTGAAAATGAGTTAAAACCCCTTCGCCTATGAATTTAGCAGGATAAAATATAGTCGGAGCTAAAAATACACCTATGCTAATTTCAATCCCAATTAAACTTGCTAGTAAAAATAAATATATTGATTTCATATTTTCTCCTATAATAAAGATAATTATAGTCTAATTTTTTAAATTCCACGCAACAAAGGCTCTATCAAATCCATTATAATCTTGATAAAAAGTAGCCTTGAAATCATTTTCTTTTAAAATTTTATTTAAAATTGTTTTTTGATCATAACCAAACTCACATGCTAAGACTTTTGTGTTGTGATTTTTGGCAAAAAGGATAATTTCATGTAAAATTTCCCAACCTTTATCTCCGCCAAATAAAGCATTGTGTGGTTCGTTTTGAACCCATTTATCTAAAGGATAGTCATTTTTTATGTAAGGAGGATTAGAAAAAATAAAGTCAAAATTTCCTTGCATATTTTTAAAATCACAAAGTTGAAAATTGATTAAATTTGAAACATTATGAAAATCTGCATTTTTTTTAGCAAGCTCTAATGCTTTTGGATTGATATCACAAGCTTGTATAAAAATTTGTTTTAACTTTGCTAAGCAAATACTTAAAATTCCACTTCCAAAGCCAATTTCAAGTATATTTTTAAAAGAGTTATGATCTAAAATTTCTAAACATCTTTCAAGTAATATTTCACTATCAAAACGCGGTATCAAAACCCCTTTTTTAGTAAAAAAATCAAAACCATAAAATTGTGTTTTTTGAAATAAATACTCAAAAGGCTCACCATTTAAAAATCTATCTATATATTCTAAAAAAACTTTCTCATTGATTTGAAATTCAGGATTTAAAAAAATCCAAGCTTTATCTTTTTGCAAAAGCTCACAAAGAATAAAAAGTATATATTCTTTGTGAGTAGGATCTTTTGCGTAAGCTTGCTTTAAAGCTTGTTTGATTGAAATCATTGCAAAGCTTTGATTCTATCATAAATACAAGGATGACTTAGATGAAAGAAAGTATAAATTTTACTTGTTTTAACAAAGGCTTTGTTTTCTTTTGCTAAAGCTATGAGAGCATTTTTCATATCTTCTTTAGAGCTTAGTTTTGCTCCGTGTAAGTCAGCATTAAATTCATTTTTTTGACTCATTTTATTAAGCAGTGGAGAAACAATAAAAGTAAAAATATTTCCAAAAATCAATAAAAGTGCAAAAACTCCAGCATTCACTCCATCTAAATGACTTTCAATATAAAAAAAGCTTGGTAAATGTGCAAAGATGAAAAATAAAGCAAAAAGCATCAAAGCACTAGCAAATAACATTTTTAGCAAATCTTTATGCACAAAATGTCCTAGCTCATGACCCAAAACAGCAATGAGTTCTTTTTCTTTTAAAGCATTTAAAAGTGTATCAAAAAGTACTACTCTTTTGCTTTTAAATAAGCCACCAAAATAAGCATTTAATCTTTTATCTCTTTTGCTTGCATCAATAACATAAACACCATTTGCACTAAAGCCACATTTTTGCATTAAATTAGTGATTTTTTCTAATAAATTTTCATCTTCAAGTTTTTTCATTTTGTTAAACATAGGTGCAATAAGTGTAGGGTAGATGAGATTTATAATAAGTATAATTATAAAACTTAGAGCAAAAGCCACTACCCACCAGTATGTGTTAAAAAATTCAAAGCAAAATACTAAGGCATAGATGATTAAAAAGCCAAAAACAAGCATTAGAGCTAAAGATTTAATGCTGTCTTTAACAAAAAGTGCTAAAGTCATATTTGAAAAGCCGTGTTTTTTATCTTTTATAAAGCTTTCATAATAGCTAAGTGGTAAATTTAAAATACTAATAATAAATAAAAATGCAAGCAAAAATAAAGTATTTTCTAAGGTAGAATTTTCTTTTATAAAAATTTCTTTTAAATACAAAAAGCCAAAGCTAATCCAAGAAATGTTAATCATCAGATTATAAAGATTAGAAAAGATTTTGTATTTTTCATTTTCTATGGCGATATTTGCAGCATTTTTATAATCTTGTTCATTTAAAATAATTGCTTGTTTTTTTCTTTCTTTTTTTAAAAAAGAAATTTGCACACAAGATATAAAAACCAAAAAAGCTGTGTAAATACATAAAATAGTTATCAAAGTCATAGTTTTTCCTTAAATAAATTTGAGTAATTTTATCTTATTTAAAATATATAAAGTTAATCAATATTTTCACTTTTTTCCAAAACCTCAAAATAAGCTTCTTCTAAAATACTAAGTTCATTTTCTAAAGAGTTTAGCTTTTCATAAAGGGTATTTATACCTAGTTCTTGATAGATTGCAGGATTGCTTAGAGCATTTTTGATTTCTTTGATTTCTTCTTCTAATTTATGAATTTTATCAGGATATGAGTTTAAAATTTCATTTTCTTTATAGCTTAGTTTTTTACTTGATTTTTCTTTTGTTTTTACACTTGTTGTAGTGTTTGTTTCTAAACTTTTAGAAAATTCTTCAAAGTCCTTGTATTCTTTTTCATTTTCTAAATATTCACTATAAGAAAGAACTTCTATGTTAATATTTGCATTATCTTCAAAAGCATAAAGTTTAGTTGCTATTTTATCAACAAAATATCTATCATGTGATACAAGCAAAATCGCACCTTCAAAAGAAAGTAAATATTCTTCTAAGATATTTATTGTAGCTATATCTAAATCATTTGTTGGTTCATCTAAGATTAATACATCATATTCTTTAGTAAAAAGCAAGGCAAGAGCAACTCTGTTTTTCTCGCCCCCACTTAGTACACTCACACTTTGCTCTAAAAATTCTTTTGGAAATAAAAATTGTTTTAAATACCCATAAACATGCATATTTTTACCACGCACTTGAATGTGATCGCCACCATTTGGGCAAAAAATTTCTAAAAGTTTTTTATCAGTATTTAATAAACTTCTGCTTTGATCAAAATAGCCTATTTTAACTTCACCTCTTTTAATCTCTCCGCTATCAAGCGGAATTTGATCAAGTAAAATCTTTAAGAAAGTAGATTTTCCACAGCCATTTTTACCTACTATGGCTATGCGTTCACCTTGTAAAATTCGTGCATTAAAGTCTTTAAAAAGTGTCTTGTTGGCAATAGACTTTGAGATATTTTTAAGTTCAAAAAGCATTTTTTTGCGGTTTTGGCTTTGAGTTTGGTTAAAATTTTTACTTGCTCTTTTGATTTCAAGTTGTAAGCGCTTGATAGCTCCTGGGTTTTTCTTAGCTTCTTCACGCATTTTAAAAATGCGTTCTTTGCGTCCTTCGTTGCGTTTAAGCCTAGCTTTGACTCCTCTTCTTAGCCATTCTTCCTCACTTTTTAGTTGCTTAAGCAAGGTTTCATGGCTTTTAGCTAAGGAAGCTAAAATAGCTACTTTTTTTTCTAGATATTGCGTATATCCACCCTCAAAAATGCTTAATTTTCCCGCTTCTATTTCTACGCATTTTTGCGCTATAGCATCGATAAAATACCTATCATGAGAGATGAAAATAACACACATTTTAGAGGTTTTTAACCTTTCTTCTAAAAAGTTACTCATATATACATCTAGATGATTAGTTGGTTCATCAAGCAATAATATATCAGGATTTTTTAGCAAAAGTGTGCAAAGCCCTACGCGTCTTATTTCGCCCCCGCTTAAAGAGCAAAGTGTTCTGTCTTTGTATTCTAATAGTTTAAATTCTTCTAATATTCTTTGTATTTTTTGGTCTAAATTCCATGCGTCTTTTGAATCTATAAATAAACTTAATTCATCTACTTTTTTTAAATATTCTTTATTTTCAGGATCAAAAGCTAGTTTTTCATTATAGCTTTCAAATTCCTTCAAGGCTTGATAAATTTCTTCAAGTTCTTTTTTGATGACTTCGCTTACGCTTAAGGTGCTTTCAAAGCTTACTTGTTGGCTTAGCATACCTATACTAGTGTTATTTTGTTTAATTACTCTACCGCTATCTAGTTTTAAAGTTCCCATAAGGGCTTTTAAAAAGCTTGATTTTCCTTCGCCATTTTTGCCTATAATGGCGATTTTTTCTCCTAAATTTGCACTAAAATTTGCATTTTCTAAAACTATTTTTGTATTAAATTTCTTATTTGCATCGATTAAATCTATTAAAGCCAAATTTCTTTCCCAAATGTTTTTTACGATTTTACTTTAAAAAGTATTAATTTTGCTTAAATAAAATTACACTATGAGAGTGTTTGTTTTTTTTACTTTATTAGTTTTATTTTTTGCTTTGGCAAATTGGTATATTTATAAAAGATTTTTAAGTAGGGTTGATTTTTTAAAACCTTATAAGAAGTTTGTATTAGCTTTTGTTTTAATAGTTTTTGTATGTGAATTAATCTTTTTTGTAAATATGCGCGGGGATTTTTTGCATGAAAAGCTTTATTATATTTTAGCGATTTTTCCTACTATTACCTGTTTTTTCTTGCTTTTTGGAGTGGTTTTTGAAATTGGCTCATGGATTTTCTTTAACGAAAATAAAAAAGAGCAAATTTTCAGTGTCCAAAGAAGAAAGTTTTTAAAATTAATTTTTGATTCTTGGCTTATTATACTTAGCGTTAGTATGGTGTTTAAAGGTTTTGTAAATGCTATTAGTACACCTAGGGTTAATGAAGTAGATATTAAAATTAAAAATTTAAAAGAAGATTTAAATATAGTTTTACTTTCTGATGTGCATTTGGGTAAAAATTTAGGTGAAGATTTTTTAAAAACCTTAATCGATGAAGTTAATGCTTTAAATGCTGATATAATCATCATAGCTGGGGATTTAATTGATGCAGATATAGCTAGTATGTCTTATATTAATCTATTAGAAAATTTTAAATCAAAATATGGTACTTATTTTGTTTATGGAAATCATGAATATTATAATGATATAAATGCGATAAGCAAAAAGCTTAAAACGCTTAAGAATTTCAAAGTTCTAGAAGATGAAAGTATTGATTTTGGGGATTTTACTTTAAGTGGGACTTTGGATTTGGCTGCTAAACGTTTGGGTTTTAAAGAAAGCAATATAGAAAAAATCAAAATGCAAATCAATCAAGAAAAAGTTAATATTTTAATCACGCATCAGCCAAAATATGTAAAAACTTATGATGTGAGTGGGTTTGATTTGATTTTATCAGGACATACACACGCAGGGCAAATTTTTCCTTTTTCTTTGCTAGTATATTTAGAGCAAGGCTTTGTGTATGGGCTTTATAAATTAAGCAAAGATAGTTTGCTTTATGTAAGTAGTGGAGCTGGATTTTGGGGACCTGCTGTGAGATTTTTAGCCCCTAGTGAGATAGCTTTGATTAGATTAAAAGGAGAATGAGTGGGATTTAGCAATAGTGCTTCAAAAATGTTTGGAATCATAGCAAAATATAAATTTCCAAAAATTATACAAAAAAATATTAATAAAGCTTATGTAAATGCTTTTAATATCAATATGAGTGAATTTAAACCTTTAGAAGAATATGAGAGTTTAAATGCTTTATTTACAAGAACTTTATTAAATGAGCGAGAATTAGAAGATGGCTTTATAAGTCCAAGTGATGGTAAAATTTTAGAACTTGGAAGTAGCTTTCAAAATGATTTAAAAGAAAATTTAGCCTTTAGCATTAAAGGTTCAAGTTATAGTATAGAAGAGCTTTTAAAAAACTCAGCTAGTAAAGAAGAATTGGAAAATGGCATAGATTATGCAAATATTTATTTATCTCCAAAAGATTATCATCATTATCATGCACCTTGTAATATGCAAATTTTAAGTGCTACTTATATGAGCGGGGCTTTATTTAGTGTGAGTGAGGCAAAGTTAGCTAAAATTATAAACCTTTATACTAAAAATGAAAGAGTAGTTTTAAAGTGCTTAGTGGAAGGAAAATTTATACTTTGGATGGTATTTGTGGGTGCGCTAAATGTCGGTAAAATGCACTTTAGCTTTGATACTAGCATACAAACTAATGCAGCAAATTTTGATTTTACTCATACCTATGAAGATCTTTTTGTAAAAAAAGGCCAAAGACTTGGAAATTTTGAGCTAGGTTCGACGATAGTTTTAATCGCTCAAAAAGGGTTTTTAAAATTTAGTAAAAATGCTTATGAGCAAGTTGAATTTTCTAAGAAGATTGCGGACTTTGCTTAGTCTCATCTTCATTAGCAACTTTATATAAAAAGGCAAAAATTTCAGCCACTGCTTTATACATATTAGGTGGGATTTCATCGCCTAGATCAAGTTTGCTAAGCACTTCTACTAAGTCTTTGTCTTCTTTTATGGGTATGCCATTTTCTTTGGCTAAAGAGATGATTTTAGCAGCGTTTTCACCTTTGGCATTAGCTAGGATTTTTGGTGCATTTTGTTCTTCTTTGTTATAGCCTAGTGCAACGGCTTTTTTTGTTTTTTTAGCCATTTTTAAGCCCTTGTGTCAAAACCCATATTAAAGTCATTATATTCTTCTTGATTGTGAAATTTACTTTTAATTATATCGCTGATGAAAAAATTAGAGCTTAGAAGTCCTACTTTAACTAAGGCTTTTTTTAGTTCATGTGCTCTTTCATAAAGTTTTTTTCTAAAATTAGCATTTTCTATCATCATATTTATATCGATGTATTTATCATTACTTAGAGATAAAAATACATTGATTTTTCCTAATTTTTCAAATTCAAGATTAATTTGTGCATAAAATTTATCTTTTTTACCGCGCTTAAAAACTACATTAGATTTTTCTAAATCATCCCAAAAAAAAGGTAAAAAAGTATGAATGCTATTATTGGCTAAAGATAAAAGTTGGTTAAATTCAAGCTGAGCTATAAGACGATTTGCTTGATTTAGTATGCTTTCATTGTCTAAATTTTTGGCTAGATTAGAAACTTGCAAAAGAGTGGATTTAATATCTTTTTGTAATTCTGAAGAAATTTCTGTGCTATCTTTTTGGGTGATTTTTCCAAGATCTTTTATAGAAAGTTCTAATTTTTTTTCTATATTTTTTATATCATCTAAAGAATTTTTTGCCTCATAATTTTTAGGATCTAAAGCTTTTAAAACTTCATTGAGTTTTCTTCCTATTAAGCCTAGTTCTTTGTTTAGATTGTTTAAAAGCTCTTCTTGTAAATTTTGGCTAAAATTAAGATTTTTGCTTACATTTTGTTTGAAAATATCTTCTAGTAAAATTTTACCCGAAGTGCTTTTAAATATATCTTCTAACTTAGTATTATTTGTTTGTAAATTTTGACTTTTGCTATCATTTTTGCTTAAATCTTCAGTATTTTTTTGCTGTGTTTTTGGCTCTTCTTTGGGATTTTCTTTGATATCTTTACTTTGTGGTATTTTTTCTTCTTTTGTGTTTTGAATTTCTTTATCTTTTACTATGCTTTCTTGTTTTTGTTGAGTTTCTTTTTTATCCTCTGTGCTTTTTTGCGGAGTTTTTATTTCCTCTTTTGATTCTTCTTTAATGTCTTTAGTATGTGGAGTTTTATTTAAATTTTCTTGTGTTGTTTCAGTTTTGTTTTTGTGGTTTTTGATATCTTTTAAAAGTGTTATAAAATCTTTTATATTTTGGCTAAGCTCTTTTAGTATATGAGTGTTTTGAATTTTTATGTTTTCGGGTTTGGCTAGTTCTTTGTTGATAAGTGCTAAATTTTTACTGAGATTTTTAATGAAATTATTAGCAATATTTTGTAGCTTTTCTTGATTAATGGAGTTTGGATTTTTATTGATATAGTTTTTAAAATTTTCTATTTTATCAAATAGTTTAAAAAGTGTCTTGTAGTTTGTATTTTCTAAAGAAATTTTATTATCTTTTTTATGATTTTGTAAGATGTGAATAAGTTCTTTTAGCGTACTTGCGGTGTCAAGATTTTTAAGATCTAAATTACTTATATCGCGTTTTAGATTTTCGCTAGTAGCACCTTTTATAGTACTTAAAAGATTAAAAAAACTCTGTGGCAAATTTTGCTCTTTTAAAGAATGATTGAGTTTTGCTTCTAAAAATACACCTGAATTTTTTACTAGAGATGAAAGATTTTTATTGTTGATATCTTTAGCGGGTTTAACTAAATCTTCTAAAATTTTAAGTAGTTTTTCAAATTCAGGATTTTTAGAAAGCTCTGCTTGAAGTTTTTTAACTTCATTAGCAAAATTAGGTGCAAAATTTAAATCTTTATGATTTTTTAATACTGCCAAATCAGGATCTTTGTTGGTTTTGATTTGATCTAAAAGTTTATTAAGTAATTCTTGTAGTTTTTGATCAATTTTGCTAACATAATCTTTGGGTAATTTAACTTCAGAATCGCTTTTGGAAAATAAAGGATTTTTTAACGCATCATTGAGAGAGGTTTTTTTGTCTGATTTTTCACTTTTATTTTCTTTATTTGTTTCATTTTTTGCAAACTGATTTTGACTATTAGAGATATTAGTTATCATCTAGCATTACCATATTACCAGGTTTTCTTTTAAATTTGGTAAGTTTTTTAAATTTTGGTTTATCGATGGCAAATAGTATCAAAATACTTAATAAAACTATATAAAAATACATAAAGCCATAAGCTTGAAAATAATACATCAAAGTTCCCAAAACTGCAGGTGCAAATAAAGCACCAAAAGAATAGGTAAAAAGAACTGCTCTGCCAAGTTCAACTCTTTTGCTAGGATTATCAAGCATATCATTTGCTCTTGCTAAAGAAAGAGCGTATAAACAACACATGCCCATGCCTAGCAAAAATCCAAAAAAGTATTTTAGATAAATATTATATTCTAAAAGTAGTATGCAAAGCATAGCGCTTAAAGCAATAAAAGCACACAATATAATGGCAAATTTTCTGCTAATTTTATCAGAAAGAGTTCCGATATAAAGTTGCGAAATAAAGCCACCTACCATAGTAGAGAAAATAAAAATAGAAGCTTCTTTTGCGCCAAATCCTTGTATAAGTACAAATAAAGAAGCCATGGAAAAAAAGCCATTTAAAAGCATGCCCGCTATAAAACTTGTTACTAAGGCTAAAGGCACTATATCAAAAACCTTAGGAATGGAAATTTTTGTTTTTTGTGGCAAAATAGGCTCTTTAATGCGGATTAAAAATAAAGGAATGGAGGCAAACATAATAAAACTAGCACTTAAAATAAATACTGTATTACTTGGAAAGTCAAAAGACATAAGTAAAATTCCAAAACCTGATGATGAGTAAAATACAACCTCATAAAAGGCTATTACTCTTGAGCGAATAGTGTTTTTTGCTTTTTCATTAAGCCATGATTCTATTACCATTAAAAGCGCATAATAGCAAAAACCTAGCAAAAATCTTAAAAACATCCAAAAATAAAGATTAGAATTTAAGCTATGAAGCATGGTGGCTATACCAAAAATAATAGCAAAAATTCCAAATGATCTTATATGTCCTACTTTAGAAACTATTCTATGGGCACTAATTGTACTTACCATAGCACCAAGAAAATAACAACTTCCTATTACGCCTATATAAAAATTACTAACATTATTATGCTTTAAAATAATAGCTATGGAATTTACTGTTAAAGCACTTCCTATGAAAACAAAAATCATACCAAGAAATAATGCTGTTAGTGATCTAATCGTTCTTTTTGAGCTTAACATTTTCTTATTAAAAAATTATATATTAATACCGCTATGGGTGTGACAAACATTGCACAAAACAAGGCAAAAATACTCATTAAACCTTGAAACTCTAAAAATAAAAATCCTGCTATTAAAAACACATAAGCAAAAATTTTAAATAAAGAAAAAAAAGCTAACGCGTTTTTAAAAATACTTTTAAATTTTGGTTTTAAATCGTCATCTATATGGATAAATTTTATAATTTTTGGCAAAGAATATTGTTTTTTAGCAAAAATTTGTAAAGGTCTTTGCGTAAAATCATAATTTTTAGCTGCTTTAAAAATAAAATTTTTATAATTTAAAAAAGATATTAGAATGATTAAATTTTGAGCTAAAAAGCCAAATTCAAAGCTTATAAAGGTTTTAAAGCTTAATTCTTTGTAAAAAAAAACTCCTGCTAAGAAAAGTAAATTTAATCCTAGCAAGAGTTTTAATAAAATTTTAGGCTTTAGGATCATTTTTTAAATCTTTATAGCGATTTTCTTCTTTAAATTCTTCGTAACTTTTTACTTGTGCTTTATAGGCTTTGTAAACATTTAAAATCGCCGCAGCTACTCCTATAAACACTCCTACCCAAAAAAGCCAAACAATGCCGGTTAAGTTTTTTAAAAAATAGCCTATACCAACTCCGATTAAAACAGCTACAACCATGGATATACCAAGGCTTAATCCATCTGCAGCTTCTATACCTTTGCGAATGATTTTTTGTCTTTTATTCATAATGCTTTAAAACTTTCTTGTGCTGCTTGTATAGTTTTATCAATGATTTTTTTATCCATACATTCACATATAAAACCTGTTTCAAATTGAGATGGTGCTAAATATACACCTTTGCTTAGCATCTGCGCATGAAATTTGGCAAATAATTTAGTATCTGATTTTAAAGCGTCTTTATAATTATTAACAGGGTTTTCACAAAAGAAAAATCCAAACATAGAACCAACGCAATTAACTTGCAAAGGAATTTTGCAATCATTTGCAGCTTCTTTAAAGCCTTGAGTAAGTCTTTTGCCTAGTTTTTCTAATTTTTCATATAAGCCTTCATAATTTCTTGCTTTTTTTAAGCTCGCATAACCTGCAGCCATAGCAAGAGGATTGCCACTTAGTGTTCCTGCTTGATATACCCCGCCCAAAGGACTTAATAAATCCATGATTTCAGCTCTTGCAGCAAAAGCAGCTGCAGGAATACCTCCGCCTATAACCTTACCAAAAGTTACTATATCAGCTTTTATGTTATTAATCCCAAAAGAGCCAAGATATGAAGCTCTAAAGCCACTCATAACTTCATCAAAAATTAAAAGAATTTGATGCTCATCACATAGTTTTCTTAACTCTTGTAAAAATTCTATTTTAGCAGGTACTAAACCCATATTTCCTGCAATTGGCTCTATGATGATACAAGCTATATTATCATCATTATTGATTAAGTTTTTAACACTATCAATATCATTATAAACGGCTACTAGAGTATTTTTAGCTACATCGGTTAAAACTCCTAGTGAGCTTGGGGTGTTAAAAGTAGCTGCACCGCTTCCAGCGCTTACCAATAAAGAATCAGAATGCCCATGATAACATCCTTCAAATTTGATGATTTTATCTTTTTTACTAAATCCTCTTGCAAGACGAATAGCACTCATAGTAGCTTCAGTGCCACTACTTACAAAACGGATTTTATCCAAATGTGGCCAATCTTTTAAGATAAATTTGGCCAATTTAGTTTCAGCTAAAGTTGGCGCACCAAAGCTCGAGCCATGCTCTAATGCTTTTTTACAAGCTTTTTCAATATCCTCATCACAATGTCCAAAAAGTAAAGGTCCCCAACTTTGCACATAATCTATATAAGTATTTTCTTCTATATCGCTAATATAAGCACCTTTGCCTTGTTTGATAAATAAAGGATTGCTACCTACACTTGCAAAAGCACGCACTGGGGAATCTACCCCACCTGCTATATACTCACAAGCTTCCTCAAAGGCTTTTTTATTGTTTTTCATTTTTTACTCCTTTTATTGCTAGTAATATAATCATAAAGTGATTTTATTTCATCTTCTGTTAGCGAGTAAGTTGGCATAATGCTTTTTGCCTCTTGAGGTTGATTTAGAATTTTTCTAAAACGCGTATAAGGAGTGTTTTTAATACTTGGCACAATAAAAGGAATTTTTTCTCCATTTTTAGCGTAATAACCTAGTATTTGTTGACCTCCATCGCCATGACATTTAGCACAACTTATGCCTCTTGGATTTTTGTAAAGGGACTCTTGGTATTCTTTAGGAGAGATAAAATCTTCAGCCCAAGCACCATAAATTATAAAAAATAAAAATAATACAATTTTCATTCATTGCCTTTAACAAAAAAAGAAGTTTTGTTATGATACAATTTTTTAAGTTAAAGAAAGCTATAAAATTTAAGGAAAGAAATGACACTTTTAGATGGTAAAAAGCTAAGTGATAAGTTAAAAGAAAATTTAAAACAAGAAGTATTAGAACTTAAAGCTCAAAGTATAGAGCCTTGTTTGGCTGTAATTTTAGTAGGCGAGGATCCTGCTAGTGCTACTTATGTGGGTTCTAAAGCAAAAGCTTGCGAGCAATGTGAAATTAAGTCTTTAGTTTATAAACTTGATGTAAATACAACTCAAAATGAGCTTTTGGCTTTGATTAATACTTTAAATCATGATGATAGTATAGATGGAATTTTAGTTCAACTTCCATTGCCATCGCATATTAATAAAGATATAATCTTAGAAAGTATTAACTTTAATAAAGATGTAGACGGCTTTCACCCCTTTAATGTCGGAAATTTAAATCTTAATTTAAAAGGTGGTTTTTTACCATGTACACCTTTAGGCGTTATGAAAATTTTAGAACATTATGATATAAAATTACAAGGAGCTAGTGTAGTTGTAATAGGAGCTTCAAATATAGTAGGCCGTCCTATGGCTACTCTTTTGTTAAATGCTAATGCTAGTGTGAGTATTTGTCACATTTATACAAAAGATTTAAAAACTTATACAAAAAATGCTGATATTGTTATCGTAGCAGCAGGTTGTCCAAATCTTTTAAAAGAAGATATGGTTAAAGAAGGTGTGGTGGTAATTGATGTTGGGATTAATAGAGTTGATGGAAAAATAGTAGGTGATGTCGATTTTGAAAATGTTAGTAAAAAAGCTAGTTATATCACTCCTGTACCAGGTGGAGTAGGGCCTATGACTATTGCTATGCTTTTAGAAAATACTATAAAATCAGCTAAAAATAGGATAAAAAAATGAAATTTTTGAAGAAAATTTATAAATTTACACAATCTTGGACGGGAACTTTAGTAGTTGTTTTATTGATTATATTTTTCTTTATACAAGCTTTTACTATACCAAGCGGTTCTATGAAAAATACTTTATTAGTAGGGGATTTTTTATTTGTAAAAAAATTTTCTTATGGTATTCCAACCCCGCATATTCCTTGGGTGGAAATTCCTGTTTTACCTGATTTTAATAAAAATGGACATTTAGTAAGTGGTGAAGGTCCTAAAAGAGGGGATATTGTGGTATTTAGATATCCGCATGAGCCAAAAATCCACTATGTAAAAAGATGTGTGGCCAAAGGCGGAGATGAAGTAGTTTTTGCAAATAAAACCTTATATGTGCGTATGGTTGAGGGTGATGAATATATGAAAGATTATTATCCTAATAAAACAAAAATTATAGGCGGAAGACTTTTTGTAAAAGAGCCTTTTGTGGAAAAAGGAATACATTATGATTCTAGAGTGGATATAGACAGTGTATTTTTTCGCTATTTAAATTTGGGGCAATTTGCTATGAAGCCTGCTTCTTTTGATGAATTAGGTGCTAATAATATTTATGGTTTTAATGCTTATTATTATAAAGTACCTGAAAATGAATATTTTATGATGGGCGATAACCGTGATCATTCTAGCGATAGTCGATTTTGGGGAAGTGTAGATTATAAATATATAGTTGGGCAACCTTGGTTTATTTATTTTTCATGGGATGAAAATAAAAAAGTTAGATGGGAAAGAGTAGGGCGTTTAGTTGAAACTATAGAAAAAGATGAACGCTTTATTCATCATAATGAAAGCGACATAGAAGCTTTAGAATAATTACCCAAAGAAACAAATAAAAATAGTTTGTGTAGAAAATGTATAGTTTCTACACAAAATTTTTAAAAATATACAATCTTGATTTTACTCGTAGAATTTTTTAAGCTCCAAGTTGTAACAATTACAAAAATTAAAATTAGTATAAGATAAAAGGATAGAAAATGCTAAGCCAAAGATCTCAAAATTTAGGAGAATCCTTAACTTTAGTAATGACTGATATAGCCAAAACTTTAAAAGCAAATGGTGAGAAAGTTATTAGTTTTTCGGCAGGTGAGCCTGATTTTGATACTCCAGAAATCATTAAAAAAGCAGCAATTGAAGTTATTGAAAAAGGTTGTGGAGCTTATACGCCAGTTGTGGGTATAAAAGAAGTTATAGAGGCTATACAATATAAATTTAAAAATGATAATAGTTTAGATTATAAAACAAGTGAAATCATTACCAATGTTGGTGCTAAACATTCTTTGTTTATGGCGATTGAGTGTTTAGTTGAAGAAGGTGATGAGGTTATCATTCCAAGTCCTTATTGGGTGAGTTATCCTGAAATGGTAAAATTTGCAGGCGCAACTCCTGTGTTTATAGAAGGTGAAGCAAAAAATGGATTTAAAATCACCCCAGAACAATTAAAACAAGCTATTACTTCAAAAACTAAGGTTTTGATGTTTAATTCTCCATCAAATCCTACAGGAGCTATATATTCTAAAGAAGAAATAAGTGCTTTAGCTAAGGTTTTAGAAGGAACTAAAATAGTAGTTTTAAGTGATGAAATTTACGAAAAATTAGTTTATGATGGAGAATTTTGTGCTTTTGCACAAGTTAGTGAAGATGCTTTAAATAGAACTGTAAGTATTAATGGTCTTAGCAAATGTGGTGCTATGCCAGGGTGGCGTTTTGGATACATGGCAAGTAAAATGAGCGAGTTTAATAATGCTGTTAAAAAACTACAAGGGCAAAGTACATCAAATATTTGTTCAATCATCCAACACGCAGCTTTACCAGCCTTACTTGGAAAAGCAGATAATGATATTGAAATGATGAGACAAGCCTTTTTAAAGCGTAGAGAATTAGCTTGTGAAATTTTAGCCAAAAGCGATAAGTTAAAATTAGAACAAATTCCACAAGGAGCTTTTTATTTATTTATATCTTGTAAAGAAGTTGATAATGATTCTATGAGATTTTGTAAAAGACTGCTAGAAGAGCAAAAAGTAGCTTTGGTGCCAGGTATTGGTTTTGGCATGGAAGGGTATTTTAGGCTCTCTTATGCAACTAATGAAAAAGATATTATTGAAGGTTGTGAAAAAATCGTTGAATTTGTAAAAAACTACTAATTTCTTAAGCCTGTTAAAAACAGGCTTTCTTTCAAAAAAACTTATAAGCAAGTCTTTGGTATGATTATGCAAAAAATATAGGAAAAATAATGGAATTTGAGGTTCAATATAAAAGTGCAAATGCTAGAGCTTGTCGTATAAAAACTACACATAGTGAAATTTTAACTCCTATTTTTATGCCCGTTGGAACTTTGGCTGCGATTAAAAGTTTAGATGCTGTTGATATGAGTGAGATTTTAAATGCAAAAATTATTTTAGCAAATACTTATCATTTGTATTTAAGGCCTGGTTCTAAAGTGATTAAGCAAATGGGTGGCCTGCACGGTTTTAGTAAATTTGAAGGCTCTTTTTTAACAGATAGTGGAGGTTTTCAAGCTTTTTCTTTAAGTAAAAATTCAAAACCTGATGAAAAAGGTATTCAATTTAAAAGTCATATCGATGGAAGTTTGCACTATTTTACCCCGCAAAGTGTTTTAGATGCACAATATGATTTTAATTCAGATATTATGATGATTTTAGATGATTTAGTGGCCTTACCTGCAAGTAAAGAAAGGATAGAACTTTCTCTAAAACGCACTATAAAATGGGCAAAAGAAGCTATTGATTATCATAAGTTAAAACAAAGTCAAGGTGTGGGAATAGGGCAAAATATCTTTGGTATTATCCAAGGTGGGACTGATTTTGAAGCTAGAAAAATTTGCTCTCAAGCACTTTGCGAGATGGATTTTGATGGACTTGCTATAGGTGGATTAAGCGTGGGAGAAGAAAATGAGGCTATGTATGATACGGTTGAAGCTATGATGCCTTATGTGGATAACAATCGCCCTAGATATTTAATGGGAGTTGGCACGCCTGAAGATTTAGTAGAAAATGTAGCAAGAGGTGTGGATATGTTTGATTGCGTGATGCCAACAAGAAATGCAAGAAATGGTACCTTATTTACTAGCTTTGGAAAATTTAATATCAAAAAAGCAGAACTTATCACTGATCATGCCCCTATAGACGGCAAATGTTCTTGCTATACATGTAAGAATTTTTCAAGGGCCTATTTAAATCATTTATTTAAAGCCAAAGAATTAACCTTTTTTAGACTTGCAAGTATTCATAATTTACACTATTATTTAAATTTGGTCAAGCAAATGCGTGAAGCTATTATTAAAGATGAATTTGAAAATTTTAGAAAAGAATTTTATAGGCAAAGAATGTGTTAAATGATACTTTAAAACAAATTATTAGCAATATTAATATATCAAATGCTTATTATGAATTTGATGATTTTGATATTTTCACTCTAGATATAACTAAAAATTCTAAAAGTGTATTTGTTTTTAAAGAAAATCAAATTTTTGAGTATAAAGATGAAAATTTGATTTTATTTTCTAATACGGAATTTATAGCTATATTAAAAGAAATTTTGCAAAATGAAAAAGAAAAAAATAATACCATTAACCTTTCTATAGAAAAAAGAGAGGAGTTGATTTTAGAAAATAAAAAAGTAAAGAATTTCTTGACAAAATATTTTATATTAAAAGTTAAGCTTAGTAAAAGTTATAACATGGTTTCTTCTGTTTTAGAAGCTTGTAAAATTTGTCATAGCAAGCATCATTTTATAAAGAAAAGTTTAAAAACAATTATTTTAAATTTAGCTGTTTTGGAAAAAAATATTAAAGAAAATATATCAAGATTAGAAGGGATTTACACTTATATTAATACCGCAAGAAATGAAAAAATAAATAAAAATATTTACTTTTTAAGTATTATGTCTGCAATTTTTTTACCTTTAAATTTAATCGTTGGATTTTTTGGTATGAATACCAAAAATTTATTTTTATCTGAAAATGAATACGGAACTTACTATATTTTAGCTGTGATTTTAACGATATTTTTTATTTTATTTTTATGGTATCAATTTAAAGATAAAAAAGAATTGGATTTGGATGAATTTTCTGTAAAAAAGAAATAAGTGGTACGCCCAAGAGGATTCGAACCTCTGACCTTTTGAACCGCAATCAAATGCTCTATCCAGCTGAGCTATGGGCGCAAAAATAAAGAGTAATTCTATCAAAAAATTCTTAAAATTAGCAAAAATAAATATTTTTATAGAATTTTTATATTTTTATGCTAATCTTCTTTTTAATATTTTAGCTTAAGGCAAAGTCATGATACATAAGATTTTAATAGCCAATAGAGGTGAGATTGCAGTAAGGGTGATCCGTGCTTGTAGAGATTTGCATATACAAAGTGTTGCTGTTTATACTGAACCTGATTATGAGTGTTTGCATGTAAAAGTTGCTGATGAAGCATATAGAATAGGAACTGATGCCATAAGAGGGTATTTAGATGGTAAAAGAATAGTTGAGATTGCTAAAGCTTGTGGAGCTGATGCTATACATCCTGGATATGGTTTTTTAAGTGAAAATTATGAATTTGCAAAAGAATGCGAAGAAGCAGGGATTATCTTTATAGGTCCAAAATCAGATGTTATCCGCAAAATGGGTAATAAAAATATAGCAAGATATTTAATGAAAAAAAATGGAATCCCTGTAGTTCCAGGTACTGAAAAATTAAATCATTGCACATTAGAAGAAATCAAACTTCAAGCTTTAAAAATAGGCTATCCTGTAATTTTAAAAGCTAGTGGTGGTGGTGGCGGTAGAGGCATACGCGTAGTACATAAAGAAGAGGATTTGGAAAAATCTTTTGAAGCATGCAAAAGAGAAGCACTAAGTTTTTTTAAAAATGATGAAGTTTTTATGGAAAAATATGTTATTAATCCAAGGCATATTGAATTTCAAATTTTAGCAGATAATTATGGTAATATCATTCATCTTTGTGAAAGAGATTGCTCAATACAAAGAAGACATCAAAAAATCATTGAAATAGCACCTTGCCCAAGTATTTCAGAAAAACTAAGAAAAACCATAGGAGTTACTGCAGTAGCTGCTGCAAAAGCTGTGGGCTATACGAATGTTGGGACGGTTGAGTTTTTACTTGATGATTATAATAGATTTTATTTTATGGAAATGAATACAAGAATTCAAGTAGAACACCCAATTACTGAAGAAATCACGGGGATTGACCTTATTACAAGACAAATTCGTATAGCAAATGGGGAAATTTTAGATCTTGAGCAAAGCGATATAAAACCAAGAGGTTTTGCGATAGAAGCTAGGATTACAGCAGAAAATGTGTGGAAAAATTTCATTCCAAGTCCAGGTAAAATCACAGAGTATTTTCCAGCTTTAGGGCCATCTGTGAGAGTGGATAGTCATTTATATAAAGACTATACTGTGCCACCTTATTATGATTCTTTACTTGCAAAATTAATTGTTAAGGGCTCAAGTTATGATAGTGCAGTTAATAGACTTGAGAGAGCTTTGAAAGAATTTGTGATTGATGATATTAGAACAACTGTTCCATTTTTGATTGCAATTACCAAAATAAGAGAATTTAGAAGAGGGTATTTTGATACTTCTTTCATAGAAACACATATGGAAGAGCTTTTGGAAAAGACAGAAGATAGACACCAAGAAAATAAAGAAGAAGTAATTGCTGCTATAGCTGCAGCCTTACAAAAGATAAAAGAAAGTAGGCAATCATGAGTTTTTTAGATGAATTAAAAGATATAAAAAAAGCACTCCAAAAAGAACAAGGTCAAACAAAAAAAGAAAAGGTTAAAGCGAGTAAAAGCGGAGTTAGTATGAAAAATACTGACTTAGATGCTATACAAAAAGACTTAGCTAAGCAAAATGAAGATAAAAAGCAAGAACAAGAATTTGAAGATATGTTTTTAAAAGAAGAGCGTTTAGCTAATGAATTTATGGAATTTGTAAAAAATAGTGATATTAAAAAGATCTAATGAATAATATTATTGGTTTTTGTACTTTAGAAGAAGAATGTCCTTATCTTGAAAATAGATATTGTAGAAATGAGTATAATTATATATCTTTTATTAACAAAGCGCAAAATCAAGAATTAGTTTCAAGAGGTTGGCGTCGCTTTGGATCATATTTTTCAAGACCAATATGTAATGATTGTAATGAATGTCAAAATTTGCGTATTTTGGTAGAAAATTTCCATTTTAGTAAAAGCTATCGTAGGGTTTTAAAAAAAAATATAGCTACTAAGATAATCTTACAAAAACCTTCTTTAAGTGATGAGCATTTACTGCTTTATGAAAAATACCACCATTATCAAAAAGATAAAAGAAATTGGAAAATTTATGATTTAAATTTTAGAAAATATTATAATCTTTATGTAGATAATGCAGGTACTTTTGGATATGAACTTGATTTTTATATAGATAATAAGTTAGTTTGTGTTGATTTGATTGATATTTTAGAAGATGGAATTTCTA
This sequence comes from Campylobacter sp. CNRCH_2014_2849, assembly GCF_025772845.1. Lineage (NCBI taxonomy): Bacteria > Pseudomonadati > Campylobacterota > Epsilonproteobacteria > Campylobacterales > Campylobacteraceae > Campylobacter > Campylobacter sp. CNRCH_2014_2849. The sequence goes on from NZ_JAKMSW010000006.1 coordinate 65,330, forward strand.
GTATATATTGTTTTTATGATCCTGATTTTTCACATCTAAGTCTTGGAAAATACTCGCTTTTAACAGAAATCAAGCTTGCACAATTAAAAAAATTAAAATATATTTATTTAGGATATTTTGTAAAAGGGTGTCAATCTTTATCATATAAAGCCGATTATAGTCCAAATGAAATTTTAAAACACACTAGTGCTTTAGATGAACAGGCATTTTTGTGGAGTTAGGTTTATAGAGAGGATTTTATGCAAGTAGTGCAAACTTTAGAATCTGTTAGTGTTAATACTGATGATTTTTTAATGTTTAAATATTTTCAAGATCTTATCCGTAAAAATTTTTCTAAAGTTATAGGTAATAAAAATAAAACCCTATCTTTTTTTGTGGAAAATGAAATTCCTCAAAGAAGATATTTTTTAAAACTTGTTAATCACAAGTATAAAAAAAATACTGGAAACCAAATCGATAATCTTGCTTTTGCGCATTATAAGACCTTTAAATTAAATCTTGCTCAAGCAAATACTTTAAAGCCTGTAATCTTTGCTAAAATAGGTTTTGCACAAAAAAATATCTTAATAACTTTAAGTTCTAATGAAAAAATGTTTGCTGTATATTTAGAGCAATATTTTAAAGATCATAAAAGCATGTATGATGAGAAAAATTGTATTTTTTCAGTAGAATACAAAGATGATAATACTTTAAATCTTTTAGAAATTTTAGCAAGCGTAAATGAGCATTTAAAATATTGTGTGGATTTTACAATCAATGAAACTCAACTTTTAGAATTTAGAAATAAAATGAAAAATAAAGCCAATACTAATTGGAAATTTAATGCTTTGGCTAAACTTTTTGAGAATTATTTCCAAACTTTAGGATGTAATTCTAGTGATGATTTTGCTACTATTAGACAAAATTATCTTAATTTAGTTAAAATTTATCATCCTGATCGCCATCAAGGTAAAAGCAAAATCGAACAGGCTTATTGTCGTGAGGAATTTGAAAAAATTCAGCTTGCTTATGAGAGTTTAAAATCTTTATATAAAAACAACACATAATCTCCAAATAACATCATTTTAAGTTGCAATTTATTAAAATTAATTTTTATAAAATTCTAGGAAGAAATTTTGGTTGCTGATAGAAAATTATTTTTTTTAAGTTGCATTCTAATAACTATAGGGATACTTTTTTCATATTCTTTAAGTGCTTTTACTGTGCTTTATTTAGAATATAATGAATTTCATTTTTTCATCAGACAGCTTTTTTTTGGACTTAGTGGTATAGCTATTATTTATTTTGTTTCAAGATTAAATCCTGATAGTAAAATGGCACATTATTTAATGATAAGTGTTTTGTTAATCTCTTTTTTATTTATACTTATTTTGCCTTTTTTACCGACCTTTCTTGCTACTGCAGCAGGTGGTGCTAAAAGGTGGATCAGGCTTGGTCCTTTATCTATTTCTCCTGTTGAATTTTTTAAGATAGGTTTGATTTATTTCCTTGCTTGGTCTTATACAAGAAGAATTGATGATAGCAAAAAAGCAATCAAACACGAAGTTTTAATTTTAATTCCTTATTTTATTTTAGCTGCTTTTGTTATTGGCTATATTTATATGACACAAAATGATTTAGGCCAAAGTGTTATCTCTTTTTTCTTGGTTTTTGCTTTAGCATTTTTTGCAGGAGCTAGTAAAAGACTTTTTGCTTTTGGCGTGGTTATTGTTGGAATGATTGGGGTTTTGGTGATTTTAAGTAATCAAAGAAGAATTCAGCGTATTTCTGCTTGGTGGGGAAATATCCAAGATGCGTTTTTACCTTTTTTTCCTGATTGGCTAGCAAGTGCTTTAAGAGTAAGCCATAACTCAGAACCTTATCAAATTTCACATAGTTTAAATGCTATAGCTCATGGTGGATTTTTTGGAGAAGGGTTGGGTCTTGGAACTTTTAAATTGGGATTTTTAAGTGAGGTGCATACGGATTTTGTTTTATCAGGGATTACTGAGGAAATAGGATTGTTAGGATTGAGCATTATATGTTTGATTTATTTGATGGTCATACTTAGAATTTTTAGAATTGCTGGGCGCTGTGAAAATAAGGTCCATTTTTTATTTTGTTCAGGTGTAGCTTTACTTTTATTATTTTCATTTTTTATGAATGCTTTTGGAATTATTTCTTTAACTCCATTAAAAGGAGTTGCTGTGCCACTTTTAAGTTATGGTGGCAGTTCTATGTGGTCTATTTGTCTTGGAATAGGTTATGTTTTAATGATTAGTAAGAAGGTAAAAATTTAAACTCATTAATTAAAATATATAAAAATTAACTTAAATAAAAAATATTCTATAACAACTCTTTACAAAAAACTTTTTTCTGCTATAATTATGCTCACATTTATTATAAAGGAGGCGGATATGAAGAAATACAGGCGTTTAAACACATTATAATCATTTATCAATTTTATTTTAATTTTAACAAAGGAAAAAAATGAAAAAAATATTATATGTTGTTTTAGCGTTATTTGGTATATTAGCTTTAGGTGCTTGTTCAAGCGATAAAAATCAAGCTAGTGCTTCTAGTGAAAAAGTTTATAAAGTAGGTATAGCTGCAAATTATCCTCCTTTTGATTTTATTAAAGATGCAAAAATTACCGGCTTTGATGTTGATTTATTGGAAGAAATTGCTAAAAGAGAAAATTTAAAACTTGAATGGGTAAATATGAGTTTTGATGGTTTAATTCCTGCCTTAAAAGCTGGAAAGATTGATATGATAGCTTCTGCTATGAGTTCAACTCCTCAAAGATTAGCAAGTATGGATTTTAGTGATACTTATTTCAATACTAAAAATTTATATTTAAAATTAAAAACAGATTCTAGTATTAGCGATAAACAAAGTTTGGAAGGTAAAAAAATAGGTGTTCAACTTGGAACTATTCAAGAAAGTGCTGCTAAGACTATTCCAAATGCTCAAGTAGTTGCAAGCGAAGAAATGTTAGCAGCAATTTTAGCTTTAAAAGCTGGCAAAGTAGATGCAGTTTTAACGGATAAAGATATTGGTAAAGGTTATTTAAAAACTAATGAAGAGTTAGAAGCATTTTTAGAAGAAAATGATGGAAGTTCAGGGTTTTGTATAGCTTTTGATAAAGGAAAACAAAATGAGCTTGTTCAAAAAATTAATGCAGGTTTAGAAAAAGTTAAAGCTGATGGTACTTACCAAAAAATCGTAGAAAAATACGATTTACAATAATTAACTTAAAGCCTTGATGCTTATATTCAAGGCTTTAAAAAAATATTCTATATCTTCTTTTGTATGCGTATAATGAAAACCCACTCTTAGCCAACCTGGTTTAGATTTTAATTCTTGATTGTCTTTTAGATTGAGTAAATCATGCCCATAAGGTCCTGCACAAGCACAACCTGCTCTTGTTTCTATCTTATAAGTTTTACTTAGTTTATAAGCTAAATCAAAAGGAGAAATTCCTTCTATATTAAAAGCAAAAATAGGTAATCTATTAGTGATATTTTTTGCATATAAGATCATTTTTGGAAAATTTGTACATTGTTTGAAAAAATATTCACAAAGTTCTTTTTCTTTTTTTTCTATATTTTTTAAACCTATTTCATTGCGTATTTTAAAAGCCAAACTTGCTCTAATAAGCTGAATAATTCCAGGTGTGCCACCTTCTTCTAAATTTTCAACTTCGCATAAATATTGTTGAGATGTTCTTGAAACATAGCCCACAGTTCCACCTGCTGCAAAGCTAGGGGTATTGCCACATAGATTTTTTTTGATAGCAAGTAAGCCACAAGATCCTACACCTCCAAGTAGTTTATGAGAGCTAATAAACACTGCATCGTAAAATTTAGGATCTAAATTAGCATAAGGAGCTAAAGTGGAAATATCAAAAGCAACTATACCGTTGTGTTGTTTGACTAAAGTGTAAATTTTTTTATAATCACTTAAAATTCCTGTAACATTAGAAGCTGCATTAAAGCTTGCTATGATTTGTCTGTTTTTGGATTTTTGTAATAATTTTTCTAAAAAATTAAAATCTAATTCTCCATTTTTATCTAAGGGCACTCGAACGCATTCACACAAAGCTTCTCTAAATGAAAGTTCATTAGAATGGTGTTCATAGGGTCCAACTATAACCAAAGGTAAGGTATTTTTGCCTGTATTTTTAAAATATTTTTCTTTAATAAGTGGTGGTATATATAGACCTAAAAGTTCTTGAAATTTTTTTATAGCTGCTGAAGATCCACTCCCACAAGCTATAAGAGCAAAACTATCATCTAATTCAAGGTATTTTTTTAAATTTATTCTTGCGTTTTCATAATGCTGTTGTGTGATAAAAGAATTTAAAGAGCTATCTGAATGTGTATTTGCATAGGTAGTAAGAATTTTTTTAATTTCTTTTTCTATGCTTTTTAGTGCTAAAGCGCTAGCTGTAAAATCAAAATAATATATTCCTTTTTTTAAAATAATATCTTGTTTTAGTTTTTCAATATCCAAAAAAAATCCTCTAATTTTTTGTTAAAATTATAACATACAAAATATTTATTTTAAGGATGTGATTATAAAATTTGGTGATTTTTCAAAACGCTGTGAAACTTTGGAGCTTGAAAGTATTTTTGATTTTTATAGTATTTTTGATGAGTTTGAATTTGATTTGAAATTAAGTTTATATGAAAATATCTTAAATGTTTTTATTTTGAAATCCTTTGATATTTTAGCTTCTTTAAATTTAGATGAGAATGCTTTAAAAGCTTTGAGTGTTTTAAGTAAAAACGATAGAAAACGCTATTCTATTAATAAATCTATTCCGCATTTTCAGGCTCTAGGACTTATTAATAAACTTTTAGAGAAAAATATTTTGATCTTAGAAAAAAGTCAAGAAAAGCCAATTATAAAAAACAAAAGACAGAAAGTTAAAAAAGAATTACGCTCTTATAATATACAAGATAAGGTTGTTTTTAAAAATCAAGGATTAAGATTTTTCTTTTATTTTATATATCCTAAACTTAATTTAATCGCGATGAAAAAATACAATGAATTAATAGAACTTATCCAAGAAAATTTGGAAAAATATCAAAGTTTTACTTTTGAACTTTTATGTAAAGAATTTTTAGCAAAAAAACTTAAAGTGAATCAAGTGTATAGTTTTTGGAATTATTATCATGAAATAGACTTGTATTATCATGAAAACAATTTTTGTGTTTTAGGTGAAGTTAAATTTAAAGAAAGAAAAATATGTAAAAATGTTTTAAATATTTTAAAAAGTAAAGCAAAACAGTTGCAAATTCAACCTAATTTATATGTGCTTTTTTCAAAGAGTGGCTTTAGTAAAGAGCTTATTTTAAATAAGGAGCGTAATTTGCTTTTATATACTTTAGAAGATTTTCAATTTTTAATTAAGGATTAAGTGTGGATGAGAATATTTTAAAAAGTTTAGATTCTAGTGAAAAAGAAAACTTACAACAAGGATTAAAAGCCTTAATAGAGCAAACCTATGTTATAGAAAATGAATATAAGCAACTTAATGAAAACTACACTGCATTAAGACAAATGGTAAGTGAGATTATAGAGGTTTTGCCTATGGCTTTGTGGATTTTAGACGCAAATAAAAATATTATTTTGCAAAACAACCTAGCTACACAAAAGCCAAAGCTTTTAGAATGCATTGATCTTGATAAAACACATTATGAACTTGAGTTTGATCATAAATTTTATCTAATCAAAATCACCTCTCATACTGATAAACTTATAGTAAATGCAACAGATATTAGTGATGAAAAAAGAAATGAAAGGTTAGCTAGCATGGGAACAGTTGCAGCACACCTAGCACATGAAATACGCAATCCTATAGGTTCTATTTCTTTATTAAGCTCTACTTTGTTTGAAAGAAGTGAGTTAAAAAATAAGCATATAGTTTTAGAAATCCAAAAAGCAATTTCAAGAGTAGAGCGTATTGTAAATTCTACTTTACTTTTTACAAAAGGAGTACATGTTAATTTAAATGAGTTTAATTTACAGGAGTTACAAGATGAGTGTGAGCAAGCTATTGGAGCTTATAATTATCTAGCTAATATCGATTTTAAATTTGAATTTTTAGATTTAAAAATCAATGCAGATAAATCTTTACTTGCTTTAGTTTTGCAAAATTTACTTTATAATGCCATAGATGCTATTGAAGAAAGCGAAAATGATGATGGTTATATAAAGGTTAAGTGCGAACAAAAAGAAGATAGGGTTTTTATTAAAGTTTATGATAATGGTGTAAGTATCAAAGATAAAAAAATGGTTTTTGAGGCTTTTAAAACAACTAAATTAAAAGGTAATGGTTTAGGTCTTTCTTTATCAAAACAAATTATTGATGCGCATAATGGAGTTTTAGGTTTTGATGAAAATCCAAAATGTTTTTTTATAGAGCTTAAAATTTAAGCTCTATAAAATAAATTTTTTCTTAAAATAATAAAAATATTTGTCCTCATAGCTCAGCTGGATAGAGCGCAGAATTCCTAATTCTGAGGTCGCAAGTTCAAACCTTGCTGGGGACACCATTATTATTTAAATACATTTCTTACATTTCTTTAAACCTCTATTTTTAGGCATTTGTAGTATTTTATTTATTTCTTTTATTTCATTTATTTGATATAATTTCAATACCCATTTTATACCCAGCGTTATTTTTTATAGGTATTGGGTATATTTTTGGTATTTTTTGGGTATAAAGGGGCGAAAAATGGCACTCTCTCAAAGTGATATAGAAGCATTAGAAATAAAGGAAAAACAATACTTAGTTCCGCTCGGTGAGCCAAAAGAGCTTTATTTAAAAATTCATCCTACAGGTAGAAAAGTTTTTCAACTTAGAGAGCAAAAATTAAAAAAATATATAACCATAGGAGAGTTTAGAAAAGGATTGTTAAGTCTTGCAGAAGCTAGAAAGGAAGCGATTAAGATTTTACAACAATTAAGAAGCGGGGATTTTATCGATAACAAGAATAAAAAATTTACATTAAATATGGCAAATGATCATTATATAGAAACTATAGGAAAAAAACTTTCATATTTTACTATCAAAAAGGAGCAGGGGACTTTTGTAAAATACATACAGCCTATGCTAGGAGAAAAGCCTATTAATTTGCTAGAAAAGAAAGACTTTCTTCCTATTTATGATCATATGAATTCAAAAAATATTTATTCAACTTTAAATAAAAGTATTGCTTTTATTTGCAGAATTTTAGAACTTGCAAGACAAAGAGGAGAATTAAAAACTAGCATTATTGCAGATTTGAAAGATTTACAAAAGTACTATAGATTAATCAATGATGATTGCAATGTGAAGCATTTTAAAGCTTTGGTAGAAGAAAAAGAGGTTAAGTTTATGCTCGAATGTATGAAAGAATACAGACAAAGAGCTAGGGTTAATGTGAATATTATAAATGCAATTTATTTTACGCTTTTGACAGCGCAAAGAAGTAAAAACATACGATTTGCTAAATGGAGTGAGATAGATTTTGATAATAATCTTTGGGTTATACAAGCTGAAGATATGAAGGTAAAAAGTAATGGTGAAAATATTATCCCATTGAATGAATATGCATTAAAAATATTACAAATGCAAAAGATGTTTAATGTAAACAAAGAATATGTGTTTTTTAATTTTGATAAATGCATTAGCGATAACTTTGCAAGCAAGTTTTTCAAAATGTATGATTTGAAACATACAATACATGGATTTAGAAGTACTTTTAGGAGTATATGTACAGAAAAAAGCAACGAGCTTATAAAACTTGGCATAGGCAAAGATATCGCTGAGATGATATTGCACCATGTAAATGGAAGTGAAGTTGAAAGAGCTTATAATAGAAGTAAGGCCATTGATTTAAGGAAACAGCTTATGAGTTGGTATGGCGAATACTTAAATTCCTTGTGTCCATTTGATTTTAAATGATAACTTTTTTAGATTTAAACCAATGATCTAGTTCTGTTTTTTTGTACCTGATTGTTTTAACATCAATCTTGTAGTGTGGCATGCCATTGCTTCTTGCTCTAAATTGTTGTAAAGGGTTTAATCCATACATTTGCTCTACTTGCTTTGGTGTTAAAAATTCTATATTTGACATGGGGTTTCCTTTAAATATTGTATTTTATATTGATGATTTTAAACAAAATGTCTTTGTATGCATTCCATACTTGCGTATAATCTTCACGACCATCGTTTAACTCTTCATTTTTTACATTTTTCCACCATGATATGCTTTCTTGTTTGCAACCTATGGCTATATCTTGAGAATTAAAGGATATGGAAAATTTTTCTACTTGTAATGAGCATATGTTTTCCATATCTCCTATGGTATTTGAAATTAAAGTATTTTTAAAAAATGGATTTGTAATTCTTGTTTTTAAGAAATTGTTTTCTCTTAAATCAGCCCCGCTAAAATCACAATCTATAAATCTAGCAGAATTTGAAAAAATGTTTTGTAGCGAGCAATTTTTAAAATTAGTTTCATTTGCAATTACATCTTGCATATAAGCGTTTTTTAAAACAGCATTTGTAAAAACAGCATTTGATATAATGCTTGATTGAAAATCGCAATATTGTAAAATGGCATTAGTGAAATCAGCCCCGATTAGATCTAAACTATTAAAATCTACGCCTGTTAAATTTTGCTCTTTAAAATTAGCATTTTTTAAAGATATTTTTTGCTTTCTGCAAAAATCAAGTAGTTCGCTCAAACTAAATTCAGTTTTTTCTATAATAATATTTCCATTTTTGTCATAAATTGTAGCCATTTTATTTCCTCTTGTTTTAGAATTAATATTGTTTTTTTGTGGGTTTAGATGTGGTTCTCGTGGATATTGCCGATTATTTCAACATCACTATAAAAAGTAAAATCTAATACATCTTTATTGCTAGTTATTAGTTCAAACCTAGCTTCTTCTTTATCATAAACAACACGACCTGCTATAATTTCTCCAGTGGCAAAAAACTCTAAAATATCACCTTCAAAAATCTTTTTGCCATTTCTATCACGTAAGCCTGTCCAAAGTTCTATTTCAATATCATTGGAATTATAAGACTTAAGCCCATAGAATTCATTATTCTTAGGATTTTTGTTATCAAAACAATCCATTACTTTTAAATAATTTTCTTTGTTTCTTTCATTATTAAAAATAAAGCTCATCTGGCACTGATAGTTTATAAATGTTTTTCTTTTGTAATCCCAAGCTCTAAAATCAAAATCTTTTAATTTCATTCTTCAATCCTTTGCTTGTATAGTTTTAGATATTTTTCTATATTTTCTTTATCAAATAATTGATAAAGAAAGTCAAAATAGTTTAAATCAATCAAGTAATCAAATAAATTTTTAATATCTTCTGTCATTTTAATATCATAATGTGGGTGTGATGATATTGCATTAATAGTCTGCCAACCATATCTATATAAGCTCATAATTTTTAACTTTTTATCTAAGTCATCGCCATTGTATTTTAGTAATTCTAATTCCATAAAATCATTAAATATTTCGCTGGCGAATATAGGTATGTGATTATATTTTTCATAATCACTTTTTCTAAGTTTATATAGCTCTATCTTACAATCAAGATAAAATCTAAATTTTTCAATTATATTACTAAAATCATAACTTGACTTATCTATCACAGTTTCCAAATAAGAACTAAAATCATAAATATATTCTGATGTATGTAAATCAATATTTTCTTTTTTCAATTGTTAATCCTTTAAGCTGTATTGTTTTTTAAAGTTAACTTTTTTATTAGTTCTTTATTGGTTTTGCAAACTTAAGTTTAAAAACTCTCCAGTAAATATAAAAATTCTTCTCCTTACAATATTTTCTAAAAATTCATATGAGACACAATTAGGTATATTTACATACATTTTCATAGGTAAGAAATATCTAGACATATCAAATATAATAGCATTCTTAGCTTTATTTTCTAAAGCTTTTGTGCTATCAGACATATCTTTATTAAGTGTTATAGAGAATATAACTTCACTATTATTCATATAAACATTATAACTGCTAGAAATATTATTAAATCTACCCCTCATTAAATCTATAATCACATCTTTATTTGTATTAATATATGATTTAATTTCCTTAATGGCTAAATTTTTCTTTAAAATCTTTCTTGTGGAACTTACTTTACCATCTACATAATAAATACTATGCTCTCCATCTTTTATTAAATCTCGTATCTTCATTTACAAACCTTTTTTAATTATTTAAACCCTAATCATGCCATTTACATCAATACTTTGATTAGTGTTAAAATTTTCTAATTCTTTCCCATACAAAGCATAAGCTACTGCATAACTAATTTTAATTTGTATCATTTTTTTAACCTTTTCTATAATTTATGAAATTGTGTAAAATTGATATTTTCTGTATTGAATTTTTCTTTTATATGATTAACTACATATCTATACGTAATATTTGGGTCAGATGTTTCCCAAAAATATCTTTTGTCTGTAGATATACAGCTTCCTTTAATTCTTTCTCCATCGTTTATCGTTGCCTCGTAAGCGCAAAAATAATGAGTTTGAATTTTTAAAAAGTTAAGTATTTTTTCTGTATTCATATTAATCCTTAGTAACCAAATAAACAACCCAAGCTATTAAGGCTATTATTGATAATAAAAATATTGTTGAATGTATATAAAGCAAAGTAATCATATTAGTCCTTGTTTTATTTTTTAAATTTAAAAATCCTTTTACATTTTTTAAGATTATCTTTTGAGAAAATTTCAAGAATAAATAATCCTATGACAATTGCACAAATCCCAAGAAATGCAAAAGTTAAAGCTAATATTGAGATAATAATATTAAAAGCTTTTGAGAGAGCATTTAAAGCAAATCTTATTATTTTTGTAATCATAGCTTGCAACCCTCATAATCAGCTTTATACCATTTGATAAAATTTAATTCCATATCACCACCTAATGCGCTTTTGTATTTAAAAGTCCACATTATGTTATTTTCTTTGTGTAATTTAGGTTTAGTTTTTCCATTTAAACTTGGTTCATTTGATTCGCGATAAAACGCTAATTTGTATGCCTCATCTAAGGTATAAGCACCGGGCATTTGATAAAACTTATTTTCATATTCACAGTAATTGCCTATATTTTTACTTTCAATTTCTTTAATTGTTTCAATCATACATTTATAGAAATCAAAACCTAAGTTTTTAACTAAAATCTCTATCTCAACAATTAATAAATATTCAAAATCTTCATCTTTGTTATTATTATAAACTGTCTTATTGTTGTGTTCTATAAAATAGCTTGTAAAATGGTCAATCAAATGAATCATACTTGCTCTTTTTATATTTGAAAATGCTCCAAGTTTTAAATCAAAAGCATTAAAACAAAATACTGCAATATCACAAAGTGCTTTTACTTTTTCTAAGTCATCTTTTGCTTTAAAATATTCACTAACTTTTTCAAAAGCATTACCTAAAAACTCTGCTTGTTGATTTTCATATGTTAAATGCCTTATTTCTCTATATTTAGCTAATCTTTCTTTGATTTCGTTAAATTGTTCTCTTGTCATTTTTCGCCTTTCAATAATTCTTTTGCTTTTATCAAGAGTTTTTTTAAGTCATCTAGGTTAGATCTTAAATCATCCTCATCGCACTCTTCCATATAGCCAATTAAATCTAAGCATTCTTTGTTAATTAAAGCCAAAGCTCTTGCGTGTTCTATGGCTGTGTTAATTTTTTCTTTTAACATTTTTACTTACTTTAAAATGGAAGCTCACCATCATCTTCTAAAGTGGCATCTAAAGTATGAATTTGTTGAGGTTTTTGATTAAAATTTTGTGCATATGGATTAAATGAAATGCTTTGAGCTTGAAACTCATTTTGCTCTTGTGGTAATTTTTTGTGTCTGGCTTTAAAGTTTTTATATGCAACTGGCTCTTTTTGGTTTTTAAATTCATCAAGACTTTGTAGTTTTGAGTTAAAAATTCTACTAAGTACTATTTTATTTTCAACTTGATTGTTTTTATTTAAAAACTCTTCTGTGTCAAAACCCAAAAGCAAAGTTTTATTTGTTAGCTCATCAAGACTTGTAGCTTCTGTTTCTTTTCCGTAGATATTTGCTTTTGTTTTTTTGCTAAGATCAAGTTCTTCTATACCTAAAAATAGCATTATTGCGTTAAGTTGTCTAAAGCCTAAGTAGCTTTCCTTTTCGCCTTTTGAAGTTGTGTATGTAAAATCTCCATTCTTTGCAATAAATAAATTAAAATCAGCTAATTTATTGTGTTTTCGGCATACAAATTCACATTTTACAAAAGTATTTGTATGGCCTGTGTTGCCGATAGTATCATATAAGAATATTTTTCTAAAATAGCCACTATATAAACCACCTTCGTTTAAATATTCAAGTAGTGGCTGATAATTTGCCACTTCATAATTTGCTTTAAATGTTGGTATCATTTTTTAGTCCTTGTTTAAGTTCGAATATTTTATTTTTATCATCTAACAATTCTTTTATTTTCTCTCTTGTAAAGATATTGTTGTTTTTGATAAATGCATTTTGTTCTTCTTTATTTAAATCCATATCCTCTAAGGTTTTTCTTAGTTCAAGCCCAAGTTTTTTTAGCTCATTTGCTTCATCTTTTATTAGCGTTGCTTTAGTATTGTTATAGTCTTTGATAGTATCTAATTCACTCTCATCTAACATTCCAAGACCGCAAATACTTAAAGTAACGCGCCTTTTAGCTTTAGTTATGGCTTTCATTAAAGCATTTGCTAGGTTATCTCCGCCCAAATTTTTAATATTTAAAGCTCCTGTGTCGCAATCTGTTCTACCATCTGGAGTGCTAGCATAAACCGTAACCATATAAATATCTCCAATTTGATTAGCTTCTGTTTTAGTGATAGATACTTTATGGATTTGTCTTAACTGATCTGTTGCTGTTTTTGTTGCATAAAGAGTTAATTTGCCATTAATTTCAATGTACTCAAAAGGCTTAGTTAGCATATTGATGCCTAAACTATCGCAAATACTTTTTACATAAGAAGTTCTTTCTTCATCACTTAATTTTGATAAATCTCCTTTAACTAGTGCTAATTCATATGGATTAAAGTTAAAATTATTTTTTTGTGTTTTTTCAGCTACTACTAATTCACTCATTTTATGCTCCTTTTTTGATTTTTAAACACATTGAGATACTTTGTTTTATATATTCTTTTGGGATTTCTAATTTAGTAAAATCTAAAAAGCCTTTATAATCAATCGTTGTTCTATTTTGCGGATAAACACTAATATCCAAGCATTTAACTTTCTCACCATTTGCTAGCTCTATAAATTCTTTTTTAAGAGCTTCTAGTTTTTCTTTTATAGGCTTCATTGTGCTTTCAAGTCTAATTATTTCTAAGGCTAATTCTTTTGCATGAGTATCATCAAGTTCTTTGTAGTCGCTTTTTTGATTAACGAGATAATCTTTTATAAACTCATCTATTTTTCTAAGCATAAAATCTTGATATTCCTTATCGCTTTTAACCACACAATAAGTCAAATCATCATTCTCATTTAAGACTGCAAAAACACATTTTTCAAAACCACCTACAAAAAGTTGAAATTGGACTTGAGCGTAGTATTTTGGGCTAGGTTTTTTAAATTTTAACACTTGCTCGTATTCTTCGTTGTTAGTTGAGTATTTAAACTCGTATATTGTTTTTTCATCATCTATACCATCTAAAGAAGCCATAAAAAGATCATTTTCTAAGCTTTGAATAACAATAGGAGTTATATCTTTTCCTATCATAAATTCCATTTTTGCTCTGATTAATTCCTCATACTCTCTACCTTTTTGCATGGCTTTATTGGTATATGGCTCAAAAAGTCCTTGTATAAGTTCTTTTGCCTTTTCTTTGCTTAAAAAAGCACCTTTTTCACCAATGCAAGAAGCGACTATACTAGCTGTGATTTTTCCTTTTCTAAACTCAAGCCATTCTTTAGAGCCTTGTTCTAATTCTATGATTTTATATTTCATTTGTTTTCTCCTTTAGTGTTTTTATTTTTTTAATTGCTAATTCTTCAGCGTTATCCATAGCTATAAGTCCTAACTCATCAAGTATTTTTATTTTAAAAGAGTGAAGTTTTCTAAGCTCTTTTTCTTTTTCTTCTAAAGCCAATAAGCTTTGATTTATTGCTTTGTTTTTAAGTCTTATGTGGTTTTGGGCTTTGAAAAGCTTTATTTTTAAATCATCATCTTTTTTGAAAAATAACAACATCAAAGCTCCTTTGTTAATAAGCTTAATAGTTTAATGTTTTCAACTTCTATAGCCATTCTTAAGTTATTTTCACTTTTAAATAAGTCTTTAGCTTCTTTTAGTTTTTCTTCTAATAAAACTATTTTCTTTTTATATTCGCTGACTTCATTTGCATAATCATCAAAACGAACGTATGCCTTTTTGTTTATTACTTCTGCTCTCATTGGTATTCCTTTCAAAATCTTTATACTCAAAAGAGCGCAAAGCAAAAAGGAAAAAATATGTCTTATTGTTTATAATTAAGGAGTAATCGCAATGAAAAAAACTTAATGAATGTGATGTAAAATCAAAACAAAAATCTTTGCGCTCATTTGAGTATAAAAAAGGGGTTTAAGAAAGCCGAAAGCCACGCTCTCTTTCGGTTATTGTGTTATAATTGTATTAAGCTTAGACTAAGCGTGGATATATATAATATGCTCTAAGGATTTTAGATGAGATAATTAACGAGCTTAATTATCTCTTTTATTAATTCTAAAATAAGAATTATAAAATCAATTATCTTGCTCACCAATAACCCCCTTTCTAAAAAACCGAAAGAGTAGCCATACTTAATACAATTGTTATTATACAAAATTATTTCTTAACCCTTAGTTTTCTGTCATTTTTAAAGTGCAAGAAAACATAAAATAGCACTATAAACATTTATACTAAGCCAAGTTTTTGGATAACTTGCTAACCCTTCTGCTATAAGAACTATCAACGCGATAGTAAAGCTTAATTTCCAAGCAGTCAAAAGCTTAATCAAGTCTTTTTAGTAAAAGACTTTGTTAAGCTTTAATAGCATTTAAAGTTTTTTGCGTTTCCTTTACTTTGGATATTAAATCCCAAATCTCAAACTCAACATTTTCTTTGTAAGTTTCTAAAGAAGTTGAAAACTCCCAATCTTCCATTTTGCACTCAAGATCTGTTATAAAATCTTCTATCAAATCTTTAAGATAAAAAAGATTTTTACCACTCATACTCTCATCATACATAAGCTCTTTAGCTAGAGTATCAGCTTCTCTTTCTCTTTTTTCTAAATCAAGGTAGCAACTATCTAACATTTTAAATCCTTATATTTGTTATAATCCATTTCACTCTAGAAAGGCGAATTATGGAAGAATTACAAAGCTTAAAAGCTCAACTAAACAAACTTATTTTAAGAATTGACGAACTAGAAAGTAAAGTCACAATTCTTGAAAAAAGACTAAACGATAAAGACTTAGAAGAACTCACTGACACTCCTAATCTTTTAGAGAAATAACAAACCCTTTGTTCTCTAACGCTTCTTTGGTGATTAAGTTCTTAACTGAATGCTCTAGAAGAGTAGCCAAAAACTCTTCCAAAGAAGCGTAATGTTTTGAATAATTTCTTTCAAAAGCTACCTCTAGCATTTTTTCTAAATCTTCTCTTAGATCTAATCTAATCACTAACATTTTAAATCCTTTTTTGTTTCTTAGGTTTCATTTGTTTCGATGAAGAAAGAATACAAAAAGTATGCTTAAATAATTATTAAAAAGAACACAAAATGTATTTTATTTTTTATGATATAATTTTGAGTATAAAATAGAGGCAAAATAAAGGGTTGTTGTTGAAAAAATTACTGATTTTATTTGTATGTATATATGCTTTTGGGTTTGATGTGTGTGAGCGAAGAGAGATTGAAATGTCTGCGTATATAGAAAAACATGCTGTTGGTTATAAAAGCAAAAATTTTAATCTTTCAGAAGAAAAACTATACAAAAAATCTTTTAGCGATTGCTATGATAAAAAGAATAAAGAAGCTTGTTTATATATTTATAATAATTTTGCTATAGATGGAAATTTTAAAGTTGAGAGCAATATATTTAATTTGATTGAAATAATGGCTTATGTTGGTTTAATTCTTGATATGGACAAAGATAAAAAGTATAAAGAAATTAATCGCTTGATAGCTTTAGATAGTTGGAAAAAATTATCAGAATTGATAGATTTTGCTTTAAATAAAACTAATGATACAAAAGCTATAGAGGCATTAAAGCTACTAAAAAAGATGAGTGATTTTGAAGTTAATCGGGCTTATGCGTGTCCTTTGTATTATAATGATAAATTACAATCTGATATAATAGACATGCCCTGTGCCTGTAAAAAAAATACTGCACTTTTAATAAAACCAGATACTATAAGACGAGCTTTTTTAAATTTAAAACTTTTATGTGATAAATATAAAGATAGTGTAAGCTGTGGAGCTGTTGGTGGTCTTTATGAAAATGGAAAAGGTATAAGGATAGATTTTAAACAAGCAAAAAAATACTATGGCTTAGCTTGTGATGGCGGTTATCAACTTGGCTGTGATGGATATAAAAGGTTGATGTGGTATTGAGAGAATAGTTTAGTGTTAATAGAAAGTAGAATTAAATTTTTTCCAATGATCTCTTAAGATAATAAAAACACTTTTACAGAAATCTTTTTGTTTTTCATTGTCTGTTAAACCAATACAAATAAAGTAGTCTTGCTCTATATTATTTAAAGCTTTAAAACACTTATCTTTTTCAAAAACACTACTATCTCCTAGATGAGATAAGTATTTAAGTAATTCGTTTTTGTGTTCAAGTAAAATTTCTATATCTATATCAGTCATATTAGAAAGAAGAATTAAGAAATATCTAAAATTAATTAAGGCCATAATTCATTAATTTCCATATCATTTTTTTGTAATTCTTTTAGTCTTAATGCTTCTTTTTTATTTTCTTCCTTAAAAAAAGTAGCTATTGTATCTTGTGTAATTTCATTTCCAAGACTCGCAACATAAGAACTTTTCCAAGGATATTCTTCGTGGGTTTTTTCTCTAAGCTCCCAAGCCCCCATAGAACCGTATTTGTCAAAAATAAGAACTAAAAGCTCATGGGCATCTTTATTGTTAGCAATACAATCTGTATCAAAATCTTCAAGTTCATCAAAAGAGATAGAATTTGATCCATATTTTTTAAATTGCTCATACACTGCTTTAACCACTGGTCCATGCGGCCACGCTTCTATTCTATCATCAAAGAGTGGTTTTTCAAATACGGCAAGCATATACCCTTGTGCATAATAAAGCATCTTTTGTATTTTTAAATTTGATAGCGTGTCACCAGCTTCTTTACTTCTTGCTAAGAATAAAAAGTATTTTGCAACATCTAATGCTTTCATAGTTTTTACCTTATTTTAAAATATAAAATATATTATCTTATATTATCTTATATTATCTTATATTATCTTATATTATCTTATATTATCTTATATTATCTTATATTATCTTATATTATCTTATATTATCTTATAGTTTAAACTAAAAAATCGTTTAAGACTGATGATTATTGCTAGTTAAAACACCACAATTAAACTTATATCTTTTTATACTTAAATTATCGACTTCATAATTTGGAACTTTATAGCATTCTTTAAAATTACTACCTTTTATAATCTTGATATAAGAGTTTGGAATAGCAATTTGATTTTTTATTCTTTGTGGGTTGCTATCATAATTAACTAAATTTAAAACTTCAATTTCTCCAAGCTTTAAAGCTATTTGCCTTTCTCTTTTTTCAATCTTATTCCATACTTTTTGATTAATTTGTGGATTTTGCGGAGTAATATTACTCATTAAGAATGTACTTCTTTGAGCTTGAGTAGTTTTTCTCATAGAGGCATTAGAAAGGGTATGTCCTCTATCATAACCACTATTTTTATAATCACTCCAAGTGGTACGATATTTTTTAGGTATATTTGTATCATCTTCAAAGCGCGGGCGTTTTTTGATTTGTTCGCCTTTTAGATTATCTGCTTCTAATTTATAAGCTATTGCTTTAGTGCCTTTGTAGTTATAATCATAGCAATTAATATAATAAAATTTATCTAAAACCTGAGAGCAGTTTTGTTTAGTAAAATACTTTGCAAAATCTTCACTCGGTTTATATTGTGTGTAATTAGCTAAGGCTAGAGTTGTTAATAGTGGTAAAATTATAAGTTTTTTCATTTGTTGTTATTTTTCATTTATAATTTTAACTTTAAATTCCTCAAAGCTAACAGGTTGTAGGTGATAAGGCGGGAAGCCAGATAGCATTGTTATTTGGGCTATCATTGGTCTTAAATATGAAAACATTATTGCAACGGCATTGTTTAGAAGAATTTTATTTTGTTCATCTTTAGTTTCAAAAGCAATTAATGATAGTATTGTTGTTGATATATTATAAACACTTTCACTACCGCTATCTGCTTGAATATCTAAATCTAATCGGATTAAAAATATATCTTTTTTCTTGTCATCTTTTTGATGTGCAATGACACCTATGTTGTTTTTACAATTGATAGTGCCAGAATCATCTAGCACTCCATTTTGTTCAAAATTAAATTTTTTTATTTCTATTGATAAAATTTGAAATACCCCCGATTTTATCTCATTCATTATAACTCCTTATTTCTAAGCTACTTTGCTAAAATTACTGTTAATTTTAAGCTCATCATTTTTATATTTAGTTTTGTTAATTTTAAGCTCATCATTTTTATATTTAGTTTTGTTAATTTTAAAGTATTGTTGGTTTTTGGTTGATTTTACTTTATTTTCAAGATTATTCAACATTTCAAAACATTCTTTAAAACTAATTTGCGTTTCAGAAAAATCTTTAAAACTAATTTGCGTTTCAGAAAAATCTTTAAAACTAATTTGCGTTTCAGAAAAATCTTTAGAATCAAGTGCAAAATTGTATTCTAAAATTTTTAAGTGTTTTGCAAAATTTTTAGCTTTTTTTTCATGTAAATCAATTGTTTTTAGATTATATTTTGGTGGATATTGAAAATAAATACTACTTAAAAAATTTTGAAATATATGTCCCAACTGCTCATAAACTTCTTTCTTGTCTTTATATTCTATAGTAATATTGTTACCGTCAAAAATTGATTTCGAATTGTATTTTTTTAGTTTCATATTTCTCTTTAAAACAATGTTAAATTTTTTACATATAGTATCAATGTTTAATGAGGAATTCTCATTCTTTACGATATCAATAACTCTCGTTGCATCCATTGGTCGCTTATTTGATTCTGGGATAATTTTCCAAAGTTTATTAGCAAGATTTTTATTTTCTAAAAATATCTTCTGCTCTCTCTTATTGAGTAATTTAAAAATATTTTTCATTGTTTTGTATTTCTTTCTTTATGAAATAATTTTCATTTTCTCTTGGACTGTATATTATATTGTTATTTTCTTTATAAACATAAACAATCCTTTCTTTTTTCTCTAAAATAGTTTGCAAATAAGCAAAATCTTCATAATTTATTTTTTTCATATCAACTTCTTTGATTTTTATTCCTCCGCTTTCAAGTACTATTTGATCCACTTCTAGTTTAAAACAACTTTTAACATCTTTATTTTTTGTGAATATTTCACAATTTTCTGTTCGATAAATTTTGTTTATTTTATTATACTTTAATTCTCTTGCATATAAAATACTATTGAAATCTTTAAGACCTATTTTTTCTAATTCATTATCTTTTTTCATATTTACTCTTATCTTACAAACTCTATAAAATTTTTAAAGGTTTCAACTGTCATTTTTGATACAACCACCCCTATAATTTCACACTGCGCAAAATCGCTAATTTTAACTTCTTTGTAGTCCTTGTTTTCAGATACTAAATAAATAAAATCGCAAAAAGCTTCTTTTTTAATTTTTTTACAATATAGATCTTCGCCTTGTCTAAAAATAACTATATCAGCACTTGATATAGTACCAAGAGTATTTTTGCTTCTATCAATAACAACAAAATCTCCATGTGTTAAAAGTGGCTCCATGCTATCGCCATTTATTTTTATAATATCGTAGCTTTTTTTTATAGGAATGTCTAAAATCTCTTTTAGAAAACTTCCATCAACACAAATACTAGTATAATTTATATCTTGTGCTAAAACTCCATATCCAGCTGAAGCAGAAATATCAGGATAGTATTTAAATTCGATTTGATTGTGGTTTTTATTTGTTGAGGTAAAGGATAACAACTCTTCAATTGGAACATTTAAAATCTCTGCTATTATAGGTAACTTATTAATACTCGGGCTTCTTGTGCCTTGCAGATTATTATTAAACCATGATTTTACCGTAGATAGTGAAGGGTTGTATCCTTTTTTAGAACATGCTTGTATAAAGTCTTGATAGTTGGAAAATTTGGAGTATAGTAAGTCTTGTAATTTTTTAGTATCTACATTTTTCATATCTTTACCCAATCTATAAAATTAAAACAAAAATATCGACAATAAGTATTATTTTTTATACAAATTGTATCATATTTTGTAAATACAAAAAGCATACTTATCCTTAATATTTAAAATAATTTTAAGATTACATAATGTATTCTTACGATATGAAAAAAATCGATTATTACAAAATAACAAAAATTTTAAAAAAGCATTATTCTGAAAGCATGACTCGAGATATAAAAATAAATAAGAGAAGAGTATCTTTTAAAAAACAAATAGAGTTTAAAAGGTTATATGGAATTCCACATGAGTTTTGGGTAGATGTGCGTTCTAATCTTACAAATATACCAAAAAGAGGAAGAAAACCAAAAAAGGAGTGTGAGTGAAAGAGCTTAATTTAAAAATTAAAATTAAAGATGAGCATTATAAGGTGCTTGAAACACTTTCTAGCCAAGATAATAAAAGTGTTGATGAATATATTTTTTCGACTTTAAATAAATTCATCTCTCTTGATATTAGCTTGGCTTTAAGGGTTGAAAACGCTTTGATACTTAATAAGGATTAATCTTTGTCGCTAATTAAATCTGGAGTGTCAAGACTAAAGTGTTGCGAAGTGTTTTTATCCTTTTCCAATGAAGCCACTTTGCTTTCTAATGCTTCAACTCTTAGTTTTAAATCTAAAATGATTTTTTCTAATTGTTGGATTTCCATTTTAATCCTCCTTTCTTTAAAGATGGGGAATTTTAACTAAAAAGGAGTGCGGATGAAAAGGATGTTTTATGAGTGTGATTAACTACTTGCTTTCGGGTCTTAGTATAGGATTTTTAATCGGAGTTTTTATTTATTCTTTGTCTCATTTTTTACATCAAAAGTTCGGAGGTAAAGGCAAGTGACTTTTGTTTTAGCACAAATGCCATCTTTTCTTAAAAAATCGCATTTTGGAGCTTGCTCTATTCCATCTTTATATACCAAAGTGATGGGTATTTTAACTCTTAAAATAGCGTTGCATGTGCTTTGGAATGTGGTTATTTGCGTTTTGTTTTGCGCTTTTGTAAAAAAACGCCCAAGTAAAAAACCTATGATAAGTCCATATATAAAAATGGCTTGTTTTTCACCTAGTATCTGCGCTAAAGAGTTAAGTAGATCCATTTTAGGCCTTTTTGCGTTTGATTTTATCATATTAAAAATGAGAAATAAATTAAGGAAAAATGATGAGTATACCGCATTTTAAAGCTAGTTTAGAGGTGACTTTAGGAGCTAAAAAGCCACTTAGAGCTAGAAGAGGTTTCACAAAAGTAGCTAATACGATTTTTTATGGTGGCTTAAGTATGGATGCTTTGGCACTTTATTTACAGCTTAAGAGAATGAGTGAAAAAACTTTAGTAAGTGAAATTTACTTAAGAGAACTTATTTTAATCAAAAAAGATACAAGAATAAGCTTGCAAAGATTAAGACTTGCTAAAGATGAATTAATCAATTTTAATCTACTTCAAATTAAAAAAACAAATCATCATAGATTTAATTATGAGTGGATTTTAAAAGATGAAAACAATGAAATAATTAAGCATTTTAACAAAACTGAATATAAGCTTAAAAGTGCTGATAAAAAACCAAGCAAAATATTTAAAAATAATACTTCTTCCGTAGTCGGAAATTTGAATACGGAAAAAGAAAAAAATGAAAATTCCCTATATATAGAAACACGCACGCACGCGTATAAAGAAAATAATATAAGTATAAATAATAATAAATTTATAAATTTAGAAAATTTAGAAAATAAAGAGAATACAAATAAAAATAATAACGCTACGCGAACTTTTTTTGTTGTTGATTTTGGAGCTTTAAAAACACAGGAGTTTAGCATGGGTAAATTTAAAAAACCTAGTGTAGATGATCTAATGGAGCAGATTAATACCTTTAATCAAAAACACAATACTTGCTTTGATGAGAGTTTGGCTGAAGATTTTATAGAGTATTGGGATGTTAGACAGTGGAAGAGAGGCAACAAAAAAATGGCTTCTGTTGCTGGTAGCTTACATACTTGGCTTAAATATGCAAAGGAAAATGCATTAAGAAAAAATGCTTTTAAAGTTAGAAAAAAAGAGGCTGAAGCTTGTGTGGTGAGCTCTTTGATGGATTATTATGGATTTGAAGATAGTCAAGAACAAAAATGTATTGATGTAGTAAGTATTAGTTGAGGGTGAAATGAAAGAAAAAGTTAAAATTTTAATGAATTTGTTAGAGCTTAATGAAGCTCAAGCGGTGGATATAGTTGGTAGATATTTAAAAGATGTCAAAGATATACATGTTTTTTTAGATTATTATTTTGAGACATGTATGAGTGAAAAAATCATCGGTTCTACTTATGAAAAACTTAGAATTGTTTGCAAGATAGCACAACTTGAGTTTAAAGAACGATTTGAGAATAAAGAAAGTTTTTTAAAATGGATTTTTAGAAATTACAAGTCAAGAGCTTTTTTTAGATTATATAAAAATGATTTTACATATGAATATTTTGCTTATGATAGTCTCAAAAATAAAGTAAAACTTAAAAATAGTTCAAATGATTGTTTAATATGTATAAATGGCTTTAAAGAATTAACATATCACGATGGGTCTTTGGTAGAAGATGGGTATTTTAAAGAGGCGCTTATAGACTTCATGTTTAAAAACCAGCATAGAGTTGGTAAAGATTTGAGCTTGGATATTCAAAAGATAGAATTAAAAACAGAACTTTGCCATCAAAAAACAAAAGAAGAAGAAAAAATATTGCACTTGCAAAATTTGGAAAAGTTTTCTCAAAAACTAAAAGAAAAAACCGACACCAATTTTAATTATTTAAGCAAAAACAAAGAAAAGGTAATACGATGAGCTATTCTTTAAAATTAGAGCTTAAAAATAACCCTGTGCCTTATAAAAGAACAACTCAAAGAGCCAAGTTTGTTTGCAAGGATTATCTTAAGTATTTAGATTTTAAAAAACTCTTGCAAATTGAGTTTAGAAAGCAAAATGGAATAAGCCCTAATCAAGCTTTTGACTCTAAAAAGCAATACGAGTTTTCTTTAAAAATAGGTTTTAACAATAAAAAGCATGGTGATGCAGATAATATCGTAAAAGCCGTATTGGATGCGCTGTTTGAAAATGATAAGAACGTGTTAAAAGGGAAATATGAAATTGTTGCTTTTAAAAAGGCTTTTTTGGATTTAGAAATTAGCCAATATGATTTTAAGGAAGGATTATCTTATGAGCAATAAAGTATTAACAAAAGATGAGTTAGAGCAAAAAGTTGATGAGTTTTTTGCTACAAATACACCACTTGCTGAAACAAAAGAAAAAACTATTTATGCGCCAAAGACAATAGAAAGTCTAGCTGTATTTTTAGGTGTTACGACAAAAACTCTTAGTATTTGGGAGAAAGATGCAGAATTTGGAGAAATAATTCAAATAGCTAAACAAAGATGCGCTAGCTCTATAATAGATCATTCTTTGATAGGCACTTACACTCCTAGCATAAGCATGTTTTTGCTTAAAAACAATCATGGTTATGTAGATAAACAAGAAGTGGTTAGTGATAGTGTTCAAAAAATAGAAATCATAAGAAGTGAAGTTAAATGCAATTAAAACTTGATTTTTCTTACACTCCGGCACAACTTAAAGTTTTTGATGATAAAAATCCACGCTTCATAACTGTAGCAAAGGGGAGAAGATTGGGTTTTACAAGAGGAAGTGCAAAATATGTAATAGAAAATCTTTTAATGGGGTTAAATGTTCTTTGGGTTGACACGGTTCAAAGCAACTTACAGAATTATTTCGAGCTTTACTTTATGCCTGAGCTAAAAAAACTCCCAAAAGAATTTTATTCTTGGAGCGTTCAAGATAAAAAACTCATTTTAAATAATGCTGTGCTTCATATGAGAAGTGCTGAAAGACCTGAAAATATAGAAGGCTTTGGCTATGATTTGGTAATTTTAAACGAAGCAGGAATTATCTTAAAAGGCTCTAAAGGGGAGTATCTTTGGTACAACGCCATACGCCCTATGTTGCTTGATAATCCTAAATCAAGAGCGATTATAGGTGGAGTTCCTAAAGGAAAAAATCTTTTTTATGAGCTTTGTAAAAAAGAATTAAGTGATGAAAATTGGAAACATTTTCAGTTCTCAAGTTATGATAATCCTTTTTTGAGTAAAGATCAAATCAAAGAGCTAATCGAAGAAGTAGGCGGAGAAGATAGCGAAGTAGTTAAACAAGAAATTTATGGAGACTTTATAGATAACTCTAGTGCAGAACTTTTTGCTTTAAGTGATATTGAAAAAAGTATGAATGTTGTTAGTTTTGATATGCAAAAAATGCAAGGAGACAATATATGGGGACTTGATGTAGCAAGATATGGAGATGATAAGAGCGTTTTGGTCAAAAGAAAAGGTTTTGTTGTAGATGAAATTAAAAAATATAGTGGGCTTAGTATTAGTGCTTTAGCAAATGTTGTTTTAGCAGAATTTAATAAAGACAAGGAAAAGCCACGAGGTATTTTTATAGATACTTGTGGGCTTGGAGTTGGTGTATATGATATATTGAGTGATTATGGCTTGCCTGTATTTGAGGCAAATTCTGCAAATTCTGCAACTAGCAATGAATACTTAAACAAAAGAGCACAAATGTATTTTACTTTGGCTAAAAACATAAAACATATGCAAATTATCAAAGATGATGAGCTAAAAAAAGATTTACGGATGATTGAATATGAGTATTCTGATAAGGGGCTTTTAAAGATAAAGGCAAAAGAACAGATAAAAAAAGATTACGGAAAAAGCCCTGATACTAGTGATGCTTTAGCTTTAACTTTCTTTGAAAAATTGCACCCAAAAAACAATACTAGTGAAGATTGGAGTTATGATGGCTGGTGAGTTTTTAATGGTATATGAGAATATAGATCCGCTTAAAATTAAAGAGTTAGCTAAGAAAGAAGATGATGTTATAAAAATAATTTTGGCTAAGTGGATATTAGATCTTTTTGGGGGTTTTAGAAATATTTCTAAAAAGCAATACAAGAGAGAAATGGTGAAAATTTTAAAAGAAAAAGGTGTGAGTGATGATGATATTGCTAAGCTAACAAAGCTTAGTAAAGTTACCATATGGAGAATTAATAATGAGAAATAAAGAAGAAAAAATTACGTATTTAGTAAAACTTATAAGTGAAAGTAAAAATGCTTATGAAAAATACAAGCCTTATTTTTCTGCCTTGCAAGATGCATATTTATTAAAAAATGAAAAAAAAGAAATTTATGAAAAAAGAAACAAATCTTGCATCTTTATACCAAAGATTAATGCAAAAATTAAATATTTAATAACTGCTTTAAATGATGTGTATTTTAACAGTGAGAGAATGGCAGATATTGAAAGTTATATTAATTCAGATGAGCAAATTATAGCTATGTGGCAAAGAGCTTTAGATTTTTATACAGGAGAAATTAATTTGTTTAAGCTCTTTCAGCCTTTATTTTTAGATGTTTTAACAACAGGAACATCAATAGCAAAAGTAACTTGGCACAAGGGTATGCCTCGTATTGAAAGAGTTGGTATAGATGAGGTTTATTTTGATCCAAATGCTTTAAATAATGATGATATTAGTTTTATCGTAAATGAGATTTATCTTTCACATGCACAAATTAAGCAAAGGCAAAAATTAGGATTTTATCAAAAGACAAATATAGATGTGCATTTTGACAAAAATGAAGAGTTTAAAAAGGTTAAGTTATATGATATTTATGTGAAAAAAGATGATGATAAATGGGTTGTTTCAACACTTTTAGAAGAGGAATTGTTGCGCGATGATGTGGTTTTAGAAGATGGACAGCCTTTTGTTTGGGGGTCAATGCTTCCACAATTAAAAACAATAGACAATGAAGAATATGTGTGTGCTTATGGCGAACCTGTTATGTCAAGTGCATTGTCTTTGCAAAAGGAAATAAATATCACAAGAAATCTTTTAATAGATGCAATGAGAAGTGCATTAAACCCAAAAATAATACTTCAAAAATCTGCCGGAGTTTCAAGAGAAGACTTAGAGACTGTTGGCAAGCCAATATATCTTACAGAGCCTTCAAGTGTTGGTTTTTTGCCAACACCGAATATAAGTAGCTCGGGGGTTAATTTAGAACTCTTAGAGAGTGAAATCACAGAGGTTACTGGTGTTAGCCCACAAAATAACGGTGCGCAAACTGCACAAAATGAAACTGCTACTGAGATTAGCATAAAAGCACAAGAAGGTGGTCGAAGAAGTGCAGATTATATTAGATCATATAATGAGACTTTTGTAGAGCCTTTGTTTGATAGATTTGCAAAACTAGTATTTAAGTATGGAAATGATGAATTTTTTAATGGGTTTACAAGAGAGGATATACCTAGTTTTAGATTTAATATACAAACAGGTACTGGAGCTATGAATAAAGAAGTTAGAAGAGCAGGACTTCAAGCAAGTATGCAAGTATTTTCACAACTTTATCAAATGTATATGAGTATAGGGGATATGCAAAGTGCATATGGAATTGTTAAAGCTAATGAAGAGTTAGTTAAAGAACTTTTACCTATTTTGGGGATAAAAAATGTCAATTCTTTATTTGCTTTCAACAAGGATATGCAATGAAGATTTTATTGGATTTAAATTTTGATATACAACAAACAAAAGGAGGTAAGAGGCTAGTTGATTTTATAGATAAAAAATACCAAGAATGTTTTGCAATGGCAAAAAACCAACAACAAACAGCAGAGTATAGGCTAAAAGCTTTAGAGCAAATGGCTTTTTTAGACACGATAATAAATTTACTAAAGGAAGAAGATGATGAATGAACAAATGAATGAAAATGATGCTTTAAATGAACTTTTAAACTCACTTAATGACAATGAAGAAACCATTCAAAACAAAGAGGAAGGACAAGAAGTAGAGCAAGTAGAACAAGATGAACAAAATAATCAAGATTTATCTAAACTTTTAAAAGAGCAAGCAAATGAAATTAAAACTTTAAAAGAAAGCTTAGCACTGCTTAATAATAAAAATAAGCCAAGTAAAGAAGAAGAAGAAAGGAAAGAGTATTTAAAGCAATTAGGGCTTGATGGAATTGATGAAAGGCTTAAAAAACTAGATGAATTAGAAGCAAAAGCTAAGCAAAAAGATGAGGAAGAAAGCTTGCGTTCTAAATACATGGAGGTTGAAAGAACAATTAGAAAAGAGTATCCAAATGCTGACTTAAAAACTATGGGAGAATTAGCAAACAAACTTGGTGGATTAGCAAGTGGAGATTTACAAAGCTGGAGAACACTTTTGGCTATGGTTTATAAAAAAGATATTGGTAAAAAGGCAGATGAGAGCCTACCTAGATCAAATTACGCAGGTGGCGAGAGTGATTTTAACTCAAAAATAAAAAAAGGTGATGATATTTCTAATATTGATTTAGGTAAAGAATTATTATCTTTAGTTTAAAGAGGGGTATTTAGTGAATTACGCAGCATTAATGAATAATGGTTTTGATTTTTCAAAAAACTTAGTTAAAGCTCAGGCTCCAAAGGTTGATAGTTTTTCATTTACTGATTTTCTAAGCAAAGGTTTTGATAATTTTAGTAAATGGGGGAATAAAGAAACAGCAAAAAATGGAGCAAGAACTAATTTTGATAGGCTTATAGACCTTGGTGGGCTTGCCGGAGGACTTTGGGGTGGATATGAAGAGCAGAAAATGGCAAAAAAGAATTTTGAGCTTCAAAAAGATGCTTACAATTTTAACAAATACTTAGCACAAGAGGAGCTTAGAAGAAGACAAAATAGAGAAAATAACTTAAAAGAAGTTTGGGCTAGTTAAAGTTTATGGATTTAAGGGGTTACCTTAAATCCTTTATTTTAGATATTAAATAAAGGTAGAAAAATGGCATATTATAACCCACAGCAAGTAGTATTTAACCCAAGTCTTGGTGTAATCCAAAATGCAGGAAAAGTAGGTGGAGTTTTATACAATAGTATGAAACAATATAGAGAAGAAGAAAACAAAAGAAGACTTTTGGCGCAAAGAGATGAAGAATTAAAAGCTCGACAAGAACAAAATGAGATTAATAATGCTTTTTTAAATAATAATTTATTGCAAAAGGAAAGAGCTTTTGAGTATGCTATGGAGCAAGATAGAATAAAGAGTAATTTAACTTTGCAAGATTTGCTTTTAAAAAAATCAAAAATAGATTTAGAGCAAACAAAAAGACAAAGAGAATATGATTTTTTAGCAAAGCAAGCAATGATTAATTTACCAAGTTACACAAAGTCAAATCCTGAGATAAAAGCAATAGAAGAAAGATTTAATACTATAAAAAAAGGTGGTGGTGATTCTTATTATGATGGGCAGGGGCTTTTGGGAGGAACATGGCAAAATATAAAAGGACTTTTTGGTGCAAATAATATAAATAACGAACAAGATAATTTGTTTAAATTTATGAGTGATAGTATTTATAATGAAAAAGTTAGAAGAGATACAACCTATAATAGAACAAGGCATGATGAAATTTATAAAGAGCCTTCAGCTTGGAAACCACAAACTATAAATGCTAAAGAATTTGAAAGAATAACAAGAGATTATATAGCTGTTAATGAGGCTAAGATTAATGCTTACTATGATGAGCAAATGGCAAAGATTTCTAATTTAAAAAATCCTTACATTAATCATCTTTATGAAGAGCAAAGACAAAAAGATTTAAAAGATTTTAGAGAGGGTTTAGCACAAGAGCTTAAGGTTTATTATATTAAAGATGGAAAGTATGACAAACCTAGCAAAAAAGCAATTACAGTAGAAAACCAAAAAACAAAAGAGGCTCCGCAAAATTCTCATAACTTATTAGCGTTTGCTAATAATCAAAAATTTTATGATGTGAATTTAGGAGGCTTTGAGGCACAAATTTCTGAACCTGATTCTAATGGAAATGTTATTTTAATCAACAGCGTAGGAAAAAGAAAACAAGTAAGCTTGGAAGAACTAAGAAAAGAGGGGTTAGTAAAATGAGCATAAGAGAATTTTTAAAAGAAAAACCAAGAGAAAGTGATATTTTGGCTTTTTTGCAGCAGGATAATAAAGATAAGAATGATTATTTAGATGAGTTAAGAAATGACATAGATAAAGCAATTACACAAAATAGAAATAATATCTCAATATATAACATACAAGACCAAAATCTAACAAATCCATTCGGTCATATTAGTCAATACAAGCGAGATTTGTATGATTATGAAAATAATCAGGAAATGAATGCTGATGATTTAAGTGATTATATTTTAGATAAACAATCTCAATTTAATGCTTCTAAACCTATTTTTGCTGATGATAACGAAGTGGCGAGAAAAAGCAATCAATTTATGAAAGATTTAGGAGATGAGCTTCAAAAATCCGGAAGAGGAAAACTTTTACAAGATAGCGATGGTTCATATTGGGTTAAAGATGTAAAAGGTAATTATGCTAAGGTTCAAGGAAGCCTAATAGGTGACTTATATCGCGGGATTAGAGATAATGGTGCTAGTGTAGCACTAGGAACAGCAGGTGCAATTGGCGGTGGTATGTTAGGTGGCGGAGTTGGTATGGTTGCTGGGGGTGCATTAGGTGCATCTTTAGGAGCTGGATATGATTATTATGGGAACACAAAAGATACAAATCAGGAAGCAAATTTAAAAGAAGCTCTTATGCTTATGGGGGAAAATGCTGGACTTTCTTTAGTTGGAGATGCAGCTTTCGCCGGAGTAGCTAAAGGTGCAAGAGCTTTAAAAAATACATACGCTATGGCAAAAGCAGGGTCAGCTGTTGGCAAAGATATGATAGATGGGATAGCCCTTAAGGGAAATAATCTAAAAGAAAACATAGGGGATAGGTTTAGAAGTGCAATGCCTACTTTTGTAAACGATGCTCTCTCAAGTGGTTTAGATACAACAAAGAATTATGTTAAAGAAATATTAGATGAGAAGCAAACTGGACTTTATAATAATTTAAAAAATGATACTTATTTAAATCCTATAGAAGTTAATCAAGGCAATGTGTATGCAGATCTTTTAGCCAAAAAAGCTCAAAACATAGCCGATATGTCAAAAAATAATCTTGTAAAAAATATTTCTCAAAAAACTGCAGATATTTCAACCGCAATAAGCAAAAATATAGGCTCAAAAGAAACAGCACTTAGCCACCAAGAACTTTTAAATATGTCTTTTATGGATAATGATTTAGCTAATGTATTAGCACAAAATGTAAAAGACAATCCTCAACTTGCAAATAAACTTTTAAATGCCTTATCATCTAGCGACAAGGCTCTTTTAGATGAGCTAGGCATAAGTGATGATATTGGTGCAAAAATTTTATATGATTTAAAAGAGAGTAGGGCTAAAAGAGCTTATGATGAATTTGGTACAGGCTTAGATAAGCTTGAAAAATTAAACCCAAATGGAGTAGAAATTGATAAACAAATATTTAGAGAATTAGCTGATAATGCAGGGGTTTATAGTGAGGCAACTCCGACTATTGTTAGAAGTTTTTTAAAAAGATTAGATAATGGAGAACTAGATGGAAAAAGTGTTAAGCAAATTTATGATGAAGTTAGTGCAATTAGTGACAAACTAAAAGGTGAGCAATCTTATAATTATAAAGAATTTTTAAATAGTGTTAAAGATGAACTTTTAAACTCTTTGGTTAAAAATTCAAGCGACCCTAAACTTGCAAAAGAAATTTTAGAAAAAACAAGATCTGACTATGCTAAATTCAAAAAATATTATGATAGTGAAATTGGTAAAAAGCTAGATGGTAGCGAAGAGGATATAAGCAAAAAATTAAACAAACTCATCAACAATACAAATGATAATAAAAATTATGAAGCTATAACTAAAGGCTTAAATCCGCAAGAAATAGCGGTAATTGATGAAGAATTTATCAAAAGAAACATTGCAAAATACACAAAAGAGTTTGATGGCAAAAAAGTTTTAGATTATGAAAGCTTTTTAGAAAGTACTAAGCATTTTAATCCAAAGAGTGAAACTGGGAAAATCAAAATGGAAACCTTAAAAGCTATGGGGCGACTTAGAAAAAATATGAAACCAATATACCAGTCTTTAGCTACAACAAAAATGGAAAAACAAGGCAAAAGCATAGCTACAACTATAGATGGCAGGGCTATGATGATGTTTATTAATCAATTTAGTGATTATATAGCTTTTTATTTTGGGAGAATGTTTGGGCTTGGAAAACAAGCAGGAATGAGAATACAATATCGCCGTATGGTAAATAACATTAATAACTTTCAAGATTTTAAAACACAAACAAAAGAGTTTATCAATAGCATAAAGGATAAGTATATTAAGGAGCAGGCTCAAAAGTTAGATGCCGAATTTAAAGCTAAAGTTAAAGATTTAATCAAAGGCGATAATTTTTATATGGACAAGCCTAATCCTAGGTATGCTAAAAGTGATTTAAATATAAAAATGAGTGTCTCTCCAAATGTTAGAAATTTAGCAAAGCTTACGAATGATGAGATTGTAGCTGACTTAGAATATTTAGCTAGCAAACATAAAGAGATGTTTAAAAAGCCTAGTGATGTATTTAAACTTATAAAAGAAATTAAAGAAAATCCTACATTTTTTTATAAAAACAATAGAATGGATATAGCTTTAATAGCAAAAAGATTAAATGATAATAAACTAGGAAAGCTTGGTATAAACAAAGATACTGGAGAAGTTAGACATGTGACAAAAGTTAAAGAAAAAGATTTAACAAGACTTGAAAAAGTTAGTAAAAAAAATACTAAGGAAAATGTTGGCATTATCCAAACTTTCATCCAACCAGGTAGCAAAAATGATAATACATTGAATGGGCTACCAAATATTTTTAATTCTACCCAAGATAAGCCTAAAGAAAACTTAATTGAGAAATTAAAGGACAATAAGAACAGGCAAAAAAAATCTATACATGATTTTTTTGCTAGTAAAAATGGTAAAAAGTTTGATATTTTTGATTTATATACAAGCAAAACAGATTTATTAGATATCAAAAGACTACAAGATAAATTAGAAATTTTTAAAGCTCAAAAGCCAAAAGAAATAAACTATAAAAGCATAAAAAAAGGATATATATTAGATGATTTGCTCAATGTAGATGAAGATGTTGTTTTTGCCGTAGTAAACAAAAAAGACCTTAAAACATCATTAACGAGAAGTTTAAACCAGTTTAGAAATAGACACTCTAATTCAACTATAAACAACATAAGAGAACAATTTAACGAAAGAGAGCATTTTAAGGAAAGCTCTAATTTTGATGGCTTACCTACTATTACTAAAGATGGTCTGGTTATAGCAGGAAATCATAGAAGCACTGCTATAAAAGATTTAAATGGTGATAACTTAAATAGATACATAAATCAAGCTAAAAAAGTTTTTGGAAGAGATGTTTTTAGTGGTTTTGATGAGAAAAATGCCATGATAGTTAGAATTTTAGACAAGAGTGATGATGAAACCATCATAAGGCTTTCTAAATTGTCTAATGATGGAAGGCTTAGTGATGAAAGTGAAAAATTGCAAGCTTTAGGAGCAAAATATAAAGATAAATTAAAAAATATAGAAAAAGCAAAGATAAATAGTGATAAAGAATTAATGTTATTTTTGGGTTCAAAAGATGTCTTGGAAAGTAAGAGGGCGTTATTAGACTATATGATGCCTGATATTTCTAATGCTTTGCTAGCTTGGGAGAGAAGAAGTGGCGGAGATAGCGAATTTAGTAGAATATTGAATAGCAACGCATTAAATTTATTGCACTTGAAGCAGTCTCTTAACGAAAACAAAATATTGAATAACAATGAAGATTTTTTTAGTCTTTTTAAAAGAGCCATAGAGAGTATGAACCAAAGTAATGCATATAAAAGTTCTAGTGAGCTTTATGAAATCTTATCAAAATATGCCCAACCTAGTCTTAAACTTGAGGATAGTTTTATACCAACACACAAGGACTTACAAGCTGATATTTTGGGCTTTATTATAAAATATAATGATACTTTAAGTAATCCTAGTGAAGCATTTGAAATAAAAATAAAAAATGCGATTGAATTTATAAATGAAAATAATACACACTCTTTATTTGAGGATGTAAAATTGAGTAATTATGATATTATAAATAATATGCTAAATACAAATATATCAAATTCGGTCAAATATCAAGAAATGTTGTCTAAGGCAATAGATACTATATCAAAGCAAACATCTAATCATAAAAAAAGTATACTTGTTCAGTTGAAAGAGGATAAAGAAGCTAGGAAGGAGTTTATGGATAAATATACTAAAAAGCTTAAAAATAATATGAAAAAATAAAATATTTTTTAATTTATTTCAAAATATACTAGTTTTGAAATAGCCATTTTTGTCAAAATCTCCAAAAAATATCAAAGGAGATTTTAAAATGGCTTTGTCATCTATGGACTTTACCCCACCAGCAACACAAAATGTTAAATTAAAACCTAGCGTATATGAAAAGATTATACAAATAGGTGCAAGCGAGACACCACTTTTAAACAAAATAGGCACATCAAGTGTTACAAGCCCACTGTTGCATTCTTGGCTTACAGACACATTAGCAGACCCAAAGAAGAATGCTAATTTGGAATTAAGTAAATTTAATGGCGAAACAAAAAACACAACTCAAAAAACATCTAATGCAACACAAATTTTTATTACAGAAGTTTCAGTTACCACGGCTTTAATGAAAGCTAAACAATATGGTGGCAATGAGATGGAATATCAAGTTGGTAAAAAGACAAAAGAGCATAAAAGAGATATAGAATATGCTTTATTTGGATTGGGTCGTGATAGTGATGTTAAAAAATCAGTGTTTAAAGAGCATATTCAAGCGCAAAATGGTGTAAGTGGAGAAATGGCAGGATTGTTTCACTATATAGCAAAAGGAGAAACAAGCTTTAGTGGTGGAAAAAGAGGCAATGTATTAGCATTTGATGAAGCAAAAGATTGGAGCGGAACTCCTAGCTTGCTTACTGAAGATAAATTAAGTCAAATTTTACAAAGCATTTGGGATAGTGGTGCTACACCTAAAGATGTATTTTTAGGAGCTAGTTTAAAACCGGCTATTAATAAACTCGCTACTAGGATTTTTGGAAATGAGAAAAATCTAGTTGGAAATGTTATGAGCCTTGAGACAGATTTTGGAACAATCAATTTTCACTTACATAGACTATTAAGCCCTAAATATGGATTAGGTGATGTTTTAATAGCAGGTGATTTTGAGTTTATGAAACACGGGCTTTACATTCCTACTTTTATTGAAGATGTACCTACTGATGCAACAGCAAAAGCAAAAAGATTTTATACTCAAAGCACATTAGAAGTAAGAAATGCTGATGCATTTGCTATAGGTGTTGGGCTTAGTGGCGTAGAAGGTGAAGCTTTAAAGCTTAAAAAATGAAAAGTGTATTAGTTAGGGATATTATCTTAAAGAAAATGTCCAAAGAAAGAACTAGTGTTGATGATAAATTTATAAAAGCCTATATTATGGAGGCTTTTTATTATATTTGTGGCAAATGTGAGCCTAGCGTACTCACTAAAACCATAAGAGAAGATGATCAAGTGGTCTTAAGAAACACTAGAAACAATGCATTTTTGATAGTCCCTGATGAGCCAAATTTTGAAGATGAACAAGAACATTTAATGATAGATGAAAGCCTTTGCTACGCTGTTATTAATTATGTATGTTTTTTGATGAGCAAAGGCGAAAATGTGATGTATTTAAAGCTTTGCAATGAAATTATCAATGATTATATTAGTAACGATGGAAAGGAGCTTGAAAATGCACACTTGTGATACATATAAAAAATTTATCAGAGCAAAGAGTTATGATGATTATGAAAAAAGTATTACAAACTTAGATTTTATAGCTTATTTGGATACTAAAAAATGGCTTGAAGCAATGGATGATTTGTTGTTATTTTGCCAAAGAAGAATAAAAGATAGCGATTTTTATACAGGGGAGTAAAATGGTAAGTTTAGCTGAATTGAAAACAGGTAAAGAAAAGCTAGAATTAATTAATCAAATTTTATTAAGAATTGATACTATAGCTAGAGCTTTAGACAATACAAGACTTGATGAAATTGTCGGTTTAAAAGAGAGTGTAAATTCTTTACATGAACAAACACTAGAACTAAAACAAGAAGTTTCAACAATGTATACTAGTTTTAGCGAAAATAAAAAAGATTTTGATACTAAATTTTCTAGTGTTAATGAAAAATTTAGCATTATGCAAGAGCGTTTTAGTTTTATAGAGCAAGCTTATAATGATTTTTCAAGTTCTAAAGAAGAACTTGAGCTTATAAAAGGCTTTATAGAAGAAAATAAACCTGTATTTGAAAGCTTAAAAGATGATTTATCTAAATATGAAAGTATGAAGATAGATCTAGAAGCCATTATCACAGAAGCTACAAATAATACAAAATTATCAAAAGAATATTTTGAATTAAGCTCAAAAATAAAAGATGATATTTTAAGAGAATTAGAACATTGCAAAGATTTGGTGCAAGAGTTAAACTATAGTGCTGATGAGCTTAGGGGACTAAAGCCAGAGCTTTTGCAGATAAAAAAAGAAGTAAACGAGCTTTCATCGCAAGCTAGTAAAGTAGTTTTAGATGCAAGCGAAATTATAAAAAATAAAATAAATACTATCTTTTTTGAAAATCAAAGATTAAATCAAGAAATGATAGATAGTGTCAAAAAATTGGAGGAAATAAAATATGATGTTGGCATAAAGTATAAAGAAATAATACAAGCTTATAATCTTTTACTAGAAACCAAAGAGAGTTTAGAAGAGTTAAAAGAAGTTATTGCTTTATACAAAGAATTTGAAAACGACATTAAATCATATTCAGAGCTTATAAAAAATTTCAAAGAACAAATTGCGAATTTAGAAAGTGATTTAGAAAATAAAGCACAAGGTTTACACGAAGCTTTAGAAGCAAAAGGTAAACAAGTAATCTCATCCATAGAAACAGCAAAAAATGGAGCTATTGTTAAATTTGATGAGCTTGTTGCAAAATGTGAAGGATATAAAATACATTTTGAGCAAAGTTATGATAGGTTCAATCAAAGAGCTTTAATAGCTAATGAAGATTTGGGGAGACTAGCCGAAGTTGCTAAAAAAGAGCTAGGCAATGACAAGTTAATCTATGAGACAGAATTAAAAGCTTTGCGTGATAGCACTATCGAAGCTATGAATGATATTTATCAAAAAATGTGCGATGATGCAACAGGTATAGTTTCCAATATAGAAGAAAGAGAAAATAATTTTAGGGAATATATAGAAACATCAAAAGCTTTGATTGATAATTTAACTCAAATTTTTATCACTACTTATCAAGGGTATAAAAATGAATTTGATGTTTTTGTAAATAATCATTTGCAAAATTTACATACTCAAAAAGAAGAATATAAACAAGAACTTGATGTAAAAAAAGAAGAATGTAAAGTCGAACTTGATGCAAAAAAAGATGAGTGTTTGGAAGAGATAGATGCAAAGGCTATTGATTATGATATAGTGAGTATAAAAGAAGATGTTGTAAATTTGAAACCTAGGGTTGAGGCTTTAGAGCTTGACAAGATAAACAAAGATGCTAAGATTGATATACTAGAAAATGCTATTAATACTAATACTCAAAAAATAGAACAAACAAAAGAAGAGCTTTTAGAAAATGTAGAAACTAAAGAAAACAGCGGCGTAGCATCTTCTTTAGATGCTAAATTAAAACAAGAATTAACAACACTTATTAATAAAAAAGAAAACACAGGAGTAGCAAAATCACTAACAGATGCATTAAAAACAGAACTTACTAATTTGATTAATGCTAAAGAAGCAAAAGGCACTGCTGCTAATTTAGATAAAGCTTTAGAAACCAAGCTTACTAACCTAATTGGCACTAAAGAAGCAAAATTAACTTTAAGTACAAAAACAAATCGTTATTACAAAACAACAACTTTTTATATAAATGGAAAATCTTGTGGATCAATAACTTATTCTACTTACGCTCCATCATCTAGTGGCAATAACTTTTAAAGGAAATATTATGTTTTATAATATAAATGCAAATGATTTTTTAGAACTTGAAACTACTATAGCTAGAATAGAACAAAAGCTTTTAGCACTAGATGGTGCTAGTGATCAAAAAAGTATTAACAAAGCTAAACATTTAAATGAAAGTAAGGCTTCATTGCAAAAATGCTTAGAAAAAAAAGATGATGATAAATATGATTTTTTCTTGCATCAAATTTATACTTTAACTTGGGGGCATAAACCCATAGAAGAAATGAATGAAGATGAAATCTTACCTTGCTACACAAAGGTAGATAAAGAACAAGTTAATATCCCTAATTTAAAAGAAATAGCACAAAGTATTTTAAAAGAAGAAGTTGATGCACTCATTAACAATCATCCTTTAATGCAAGAAAGAATGAGTGATTATGATGAAAAAGGAGTGCCAAGAAAGATAAGTATAAGACAAGCTAAATTAGCGCTTTTAGAAGTAGAACTTTTAGAGACAATAGAAACTATGATGCAAAGTGCTCCTAAGGCAACTCAAATAAGCTGGGAATATGCAACAGAATTTGAAAGAAATAACGAGCTTATTTTGTTTTTTCAACAACAAGCAAAATTAAGTGATGATGAAGTAGATGAACTTTTTAAGAAAGCAAAGGGTTTTTAATGATAGGAAAAAGTTTAACTTTTGTGCCAAATTCATATTGTAATTTTGCATGTAGTTATTGCTATCTTGGAAAATTAACAGAGCAAAAAGAAAAAACAAGTGATATGGCAGAGCAATTTAAAAAAATAGCTAAAAAATTAAAAGATGATGGAGTGATTATCACAGAAGTGTTTTTACATGGGGCTGAATTTAGTACTTGCTCATTAAAAGATAGTGAAGATTTATTAAGTGCGATTGATGATTATTTTAAAGAAAATAAGCATTATATTAAACTTTTTGAAAAAGAAAAAACAATCAATCATTTAGTGCATTTAAAAACTAATCTTTACAATCTAGATAAATTCTATGAGCTTTTTAAAAAATATCAAGTTGGCATTAGTGCTAGCGTGGATTTACCTTTAAGAATGCATGAAAAATATAGAGTATTGAAAAATGGAAAAAGCACTTTAGAGAAAACCTTAAAAATGATAGAACTTTTAAGCACTTATCCATATTTTAAGCAAATTTCAGCGACCATGACTAGTGAGCATTTAAATGTAGATGAGTTTATAAAAGATATTTATATGCTTGAGGGCTTAGGTTTTGATATGGCAAATGATTTTTATATTATGTTTGCTTATCAAAGTG
Organism: Campylobacter sp. CNRCH_2014_2849; assembly: GCF_025772845.1. Classification (NCBI taxonomy): domain Bacteria; kingdom Pseudomonadati; phylum Campylobacterota; class Epsilonproteobacteria; order Campylobacterales; family Campylobacteraceae; genus Campylobacter; species Campylobacter sp. CNRCH_2014_2849. The sequence continues at coordinate 104,181 of NZ_JAKMSW010000006.1, forward strand.
CTAATGCAAATAAAGAATTTGCTATGGCAAATGATGAAGCTATGCTAAATTTTTATAAAAGCTTAAGAGAAAAACTAAAAGATACTAAATATGCTTTTGCACTAGAACATTTTTGGTTTAAAGAGTTTTTGGGTGGATATTGCAACAATAGTATAAACTGCTCTAATCATCTTTTAATTCAAAAAAATGGCGATAGTTTCATTTGTCATAGATCGCAAGCTTTGAAAGAATTAAAAAGTGGAAATATTTTAAATCAAAGTTTTAAAGAAATAGAGTTTAATGCTTATAAAAATATTCAATTATTAGAAAATTCTTTAGAACTTAGTAAAGATTGTTTAGAATGTGATTATTTTCATTATTGCAAAGCAAGTTGCGTGATAGAAAGAAAAGATACAGGACTTAAAAAATCCTACACTTGTGCTTTACAAAAAGAAATTTATAAAAACAATCCTGATTTTTTCAAAGCTGATAAACAAAAAGCTAAAACTGAAATAGATACTTTTTTAAGAGCTAATCAAATATATAAACATCTTGATAAAAGACTTCCAACATTAAGTTCTGAAATGTATGAAAGAAAAAATTCTTTAGAAAATATCATAGCAAGAGATGAAATTTTAAAACAAGTCTATGATAAAAGCAATTTTTATCTAAGCATTAATGATAAATTACTTGAGCTTGATTTAGAGCTTGATGATATTTGCTCTTTAAAAAAACTTAATAAAAATGATGAAATCAAACTTTTCATCAAAAAAGATGCATTTTTTATTAATTCTAAAGAAGCAATTGATAATTTTGTATGGATGGCCTTAATTGGCGGAGATAAACAAAGATATGGCGAAGAACAAAGATTAAAAATACCACACATTGCTACTGAGTATGTTTATTGGAATAAGTTAACACAAGAAGCTAAAGAATTAGAAGGATATTTTATTTATGATATTTCTTATTTTCTAAGAGCTAATGTAAAAAATTACAAAAAAGATGAAAGAAATTTTATCTTTTTTACCACAAAAGCTATGCGTGAATATCACTATGAAAAACACGCAAAGAATGCTTTTTATCACATACAAGCTATTAACTTACCTTTTTTAAGACTTGAATTTATTTGGGAGGATTAATATGTCGCATTTAGAAAATTCAGCCAATATAGCTTTATTTGGAGGTTCTTTTATCTTAGCTTTTTTCTTTCAGTTTTTAGCATATACTGGTATTAAAGAAGCTCAAGCTTTTACTTTGTTTATTATTTTTATATTTTCAGCAATAGTAGGTTTTTGCAGAACTTTAGCTTTAAATGAGAGTGTTAAGGCTTATACCTTTTCTGATCTTTTGTCAAAGTTTTTAATGCTAGGAATACCTTTTATGTTTGCTTTGGGTGCAAAGCAAATAGATGCTTTATATTATTTTGTAGATTATAGTTTTAGCTTTTTGATTTTAGGAGAAATACTTTCTGTGATGATTAATATTCAATGTATCAAAACAAGAAAAGCAATAGCTGAAGTAGATATTTACAATATTGCAGTTGAGAAAATAAAGAATTTTTCAAGCGGTTTTTTAAAAACAAATACTTATATAAAAGAAGAAGAAAAGGGTAGGCAAGATGATAAAAAAAACACTTAAAAGGGTTATAGTTAAACCTTTTGGTAAAGATAGATTTGAAGTTGTAAAAGAATTTGAAGTTAGTTTGTGTGGTTTAAATTTTATCGTGCCAAAAGGCTTTGTTAGTGATGGTGCTTCAGTGCCACGCATTTTTTGGAGTATTTATCCTCCATATAAAAGTGAGTATTTTAGTGCAGCAATTGTGCATGATTATTTATGCCAAAAAGCATATTCAAAAGATGATTATAAGCTAGCAGATAAAGTTTTAAAAGAAGCTATGAGTGAGCTTGGTTGCTCTAAAGTAAAGACTTTTATTTTTTATCATGCGTGCAATACATTCCATGTGGTTAAATGTTTTTTGAAAGGAATAAAATGAGTTTAGAACAAGTTATTCAAACACAAAATGAAAGCTTAAATGAGCTTAAAAACAAAATGGAAAAATTGGTGCAATTTTATGAAAATGGTAAGATAGATAAAGAAGAATTGATAAAAATCATAAATGAAGAGCTAGATAAGATAAATCTAGATGATAGTATAAAAGATGGTATTTTATCTTATATTACAGAAAATCAAGCTAGTTTAAAAGGCGAAAAAGGCGATGCGTTTACTTATGAAGATTTTACGCCTGAGCAACTTCAAAGTTTAAAAGGCGATAGTGGAGCCAAAGGAGAAGATGGAAAAAGTGCTTATGAAATTTGGCTTAACAAAGAAGGTAATGCGGGAAAAAGTGAAGATGAGTTTTTAGCTTCTTTGAAAGGTGAAGGTGTTTCTAAAGAAGAATTACAACCTATAGTGGAAGAAATTGTAAGTAATTTACCACAAAAAGATGCAGGTTTTATCACTTCTTATGAGTTGCCAAACCCTGATATAAAAGCTGAAGTTGGAACACTAATAAATTATGTTAATGAGGAAGCTTCTACTATTTATTTATGCATAAGAAATCAAGGAAAAGGTTCAGTATGGCTTGATTTGTTTTCTAAGAAAAAGTTAGCCAATGAAGAATATACAAAAATAAAATTTAAAGTCCGAACCTTATCAGGGCAATATGGTGGCTGTTTGAGTGATGTATTGTTTGCTTTTTCTAACGGCTTTGCTCATACTGTAAAGCTTGATGAGAGTTTAAGCACAAATTATGATGAAGGTAATTTTATTATACAAAAAAGTGGTTTAGGTGGAACTTCTAATGCCGTACAACCACAAAGAATAGATTGTCTTTCTCAAGTATTAACTAAAGATGAAGTTTTAGGAAAAATTAAAACAACTGGTATTTATAGATCTACTCATAATATCCATCAATCTTTAATGCGTTATTTTAATTTTGACAATACTGCTGCAAGTGGTCAATCTTGGACAACTTGTAGCTTATGGAATTCAAATGGAGAGTATGAGGTAGAAATCATACTTTTTAACGATGAAGTTCCTAATAAATTTTTTGCAAGAGGCACTGGGTATTATGGACAAGTTTATATACATAGTTTAAGTGTTGAAAAGATTATCGCAAAAGCTGATGTAATTAAAGAGATTATTCCTTATGAAGTTCAAGTTTTACCACCTTTTGGCACTACCAAAGAAAATGAAAATCACGCTGGATATATTTTTGAAAATGCAACTCAAGCTGAGTTCAATAATCAAACAAATACAAACAATGATAAAAACAATCTTTATAAAGATTATGGGAGATATGCAAATTTGTTTTTAATTACACCAAAAGGAGAATAAATGAAACTAAAATTAACTAGAAAGTATTTAAGAAATACTTGTGTCATAGGAGAGTTTAAAGTCTTAGATGAAAAAGAAAATATTCTTTTTGAGTGTTTTTCTTTGGAAGAAGATAAAGAAGGGATTGAAAGAGAAAAAGACTTAAGAGTTCCTGCTGGAGTTTATAATCTAAAAAGACATACGCTATCTAGTTTTAATGATAAAGGCAAAAGGGTAGTAGCAGGAGTTAAAGTTTTAAATGATGATGATAGTGTTGTAAATATCTACAACGATGATGTGCCTTTTGATAGACACATTTTGTTGCATTGGGGAAACACTGACAAAGATACAGAAGGTTGTATTTTGCTAGGTTTAACTAAGAGTGATGAAAGTATAGGTCAAAGTAGACAAGCTTGTAAAAAATTATATGACTTGTTATATCAGCAAGATTTATCAAATATAAAATTAGAAATTACAAATAAATTTTAGAAAGGAGATAAAAGTTTAAGTAGGCCAAAGGTGGTATTCTAGCTCCCCTTTTTAAAGGGGAAATCAAAGCTAATAAGCCTTGACTATAATTATACAAAGTAGTATAATTATTACTAGAATTTTATGGTTCAATTTAATCACCACCTAACTGAGTGTTGATTAACACCAAAGGCGGCCACCTTTGGTGTTCCACCCTTTGAAATTATACTCAAATCTTACTTAAACTTCTAAAATAAGAAATGATAAATCTTTTATTTAAAAATACAAAGCTTTATATCGCTTTAGCTCTAATGGCAATTTTAGCAGGATATTTTTATCTAAGACTTGATGGTACTCAAGCAAAATTAGAAAAAAGTCAAAGTGATTTAAATTTAGCTTTGAGTGTAAATAATGAACTCACAAGGATTACTCAAGAGCTTAAAATAAGACACGAGCAAGAGCTAAAAGCACTCTTTCATGCAAATACTCAAAAAAATCAAATCAAAACAAGGGTTAATGATGTTAAAAACTATATATCCAAAAGCAATGAAACTAATACCATTAAGCTTTTTAATGTTATGCTTGATAGGCTGTGGGAGCAAAACACAAGTATTAACCAAAATACAAATTCAAAAAGTGCAAATACCAAATGAGCTTTTAGAATTTGATAGAGCGCATAAACCTATAGTGCAAGATGAAAAAGATATATTAAAAGCTTATAGTGAGCTTTTTTATCACTATAAGCAATGTGAGATCAATATAGATAAAATTAAGGAGTTGAATGATGAATTATGAGCAAAGATTAAATCAATTTAAAAAAATATATCCCGAAATTTTAGAGTTAAGCTTGGCGGAAAAATCCCCATTTGGAGAATTAAAAAAGATATTAGATGATAGCATAAAAAATGATGTTATTAAAAACGAAGAGCAGTTTAAAACTTTAGCAAATGCGCTATCTTTAGTAGGACAAAGTATAGTAGCACAAAGTCAAACGACAGCATTGGGGATGATTTTGCAAGGCGATGAAAACGAACTTAATAGCGAGAAAATAAAACTTATACAAGCACAAATAGAAACTGAAAAGAAAAAACCCGCACTCATAGATAGACAACGAGAACAAATAGATGATATGTTAAGAATAGAAGCGGCAAAAGTTGCACAAGGATATAGTTTTGGGCTAAGCGCAGGTGGGCTTGAAATACCAAAAGAGTTGGAATCTTGGGTAAAAGAAAAAATTGAAAATATAGATAAATGATTGATAAAAAATATAGAACTCCAAAATATTTTTTAAGAGCTAAATATCCACAGAATGCAAATGACATAGGATATGTAGAATGCTATCAAGCTTGGTTTTTATACGGAACTACCTTTGTACATAAATATGTAGAGCTTTTGCATAAACAATTAATAAGAAAAGGTAGGGCTGTAAAAACAAGAATTTATCACCCGCTCTTCCCAAATTCCTATGGAATTGATTTTTATGATATTAAAAGTCCTTCTAGAGCTCCATATAATTACCATAATAGTGGGGATTTGGGGTTAAATCAGTTTTTTGTAGGTCAAAACCCTTATGAGTGGTATAGAGGAGACCCTGGAGATAAAAGTGGAATATATCATGATACTTGTCAAATTATAAGGAAAAGACAAAATTTAAGCTTGTTTAGTTTTGATTTTCATGGAAAAAATGTTGTTACAAACCCTAGCTATCTTTTAAAATACAAAGAAGAGTTAAAGAATTTTTATTATTTATATAATAGAATAACTTTTGATAAGTTGCACGGTTTTTATAATGCTTTATTGCTTGTTGGTAAAGTTTATGACAAAGATGCTGGAAAATATATATTAATATTTGAGAAGCCAAAATATATTTTTGTAAAATCTAATATAGTTAATAATGAGCTTGTAAAACCTAATTTTATTTTACCGGATAAAGACAAATTTAAGCCAAGTTTAGTAGAGAGTGAAGATGGTAGATATTACAATTTAAGACCATATTATGATGAGTTCTTGAGATTAAATAAAAATGTATTTATTGTACCTGAAAAAATATCTAATATTGATTTTTTAAGTGCATTTAACAATAACATCAATGTTTCTAAATTAGGCGATATATTTCACCCTCTAGCATTTCTTTCTAATTTAAATAATATAGCTTATCAAGAGCCTGTTGTTTTGAGAAGTCGGAGTAGTTTTTTTTATAAAAATATCTCATTGATGCCTTGTTATAATAATGAAAGCAATATGCCTTATGGAAGAAAAGATAGATGGTTTATTTTATGGGATAGTATGTATGATCTTTATGTGAAAGAAGATAAGGAATGGTGGGAGTTTATAATAGCTCCTGTTGTTTCTGCTGTGATTGTTTTTATTAGTTTTTATACAGGTGGAGTTATAGGTGGGGCTTTAGGTGGTATGATAGGCGGAGCTTCGGCTACAATTATAACAAATATAACAATCGCACTTAGTACGCTTGGAGGTGTTATAGACGCATTAAGTTTTTTAGGCATAGTAGATAATGGAAGTTCTTTAGCTAAAATAAATAAAGTTTTAAAATTGGTTTTAGCTGTTGCAGGATTGGTAAGTGCTGGATATAAAATAGGAGTTGATATTAATAGTGCAATTTCTAATCAAACCCCTATAGTTGATGTTTTAATTAATAAAGATGCTACATCTTCAGATATTATAGGTTATATTAGTGATATATTTTTAAGCTCTAATTTAAAAGAAGCTAGTTTGCCTTTAGATGAAAATAGTGATATTGATGAGCATGTTTTTTTTGGAGAGGCTTCAAAGGAAGATGTTGAAATGGTAACTAAAAATCTACTAAATGAAAACTGGTATAGTTTTGACACCTTAGATATTTTAAATGAAAAAGATGTTGAGATATAATTTAGATAATTAAGTTTTGTCTAATATATTTTAAAGTATCTTTTGGAAAATAAAAAATATATGTTCTTAGCAAATTATACCCATTTTATACCTATTTGTGAATTTTTGGTATAAAATATCTATAAATAAGCTATTTTATAGCATAGTTCAAACCTTGCTGGGGACACCATTTCAAGGAAAAAGATGTTTCATATAGTCTTAGTTGAGCCTCGCATACCACAAAATACAGGAAGTATAGGTAGAATGTGTTTTAATGCAGGTTTTGCTTTACATATTATCAATCCACTTTTTAGTATTGATGAAAAGGCAGTTAAAAGAGCAGGACTTGATTATTGGAAAAAATTAAATCCTTTTTTATGGGATAATTTAGAAGATTTTTTAAAAGAGTATGAAAAATTTCAAGATAGATTTTTCTTTGCGACAACTAAAACTACTCAAGCTTATTTTGATGTAAATTATCAAAAAGGTGATTTTTTATTTTTTGGAAGTGAAAGTTTTGGCTTACCTATGGATTTAATGCAAAAAAAATGGGAAAATGCCATTACTATACCGATGAAAGATTGTGGTAGAAGTTTAAATTTAGCTACAAGTGTAGGCATAGTGAGTTATGAAGCTTTGAGGCAAAATTTTGCCTCTTTTGAAAAATTTTAATGATTTAAAACTTGATTTAAAAATTCTTTCAATCTTTCATTTTTTGGGTTTTCAAAAGCTATTTTAGGACATTCATCTACTGCTATAATGCCTTTATCCATAAAGAAAATTCGATTAGCTACATTTCTTGCAAATCCCATTTCATGTGTAACTACAAGCATGGTTAGACCTTCTTTAGCTACTTCTTTCATGATATTTAAAACTTCACCTATCATTTCAGGATCTAAAGCTGAAGTTGGCTCATCAAATAAAATCACATCAGGATTCATCATTAATGATCTTGCTATGGCAATACGCTGTTTTTGTCCACCTGAAAGCTTATGAGGAAAATAATTTTCTTTATCACTTAGGCCAACTTTTTTGAGTAATTCTCGTGCTTTTTTTACTGCTTCATCTTTACCCATGATTTTTGTTTGTACTGGCACTAGGCATAAATTTTCCAAAACATTTTTATTATTAAAAAGATTAAAATGTTGAAATACCATGCTTACTTTTTGTCGAATTTTATTGATATCTGTTTTTTTATCAAGTATATTAATGTTATTGATATAAATATTACCACTATCTGGTGTTTCAAGTTTATTTAAACAGCGTAAAAAAGTACTTTTTCCACCTCCGCTAGGCCCTATAATAGCAATAATATCACCTTTATGTACTTCAATGCTAATATCTTTTAAAACTTCTAAATCTCCATATTTTTTAATCAAATTTTCTATTTTAATCATGTTTATTTAATCTCATTTCTATAAATCTTGCAATCAGTGTTAAAATTTTAACGCTTACATAATATACAAGCCCTGTAAAAATAATAGGTTTAGGGTTGTAATAAATTGCTTGTAAGCTTTTACTTTGCATGGTAATATCCATAACGCTAATATAGCCCACTATTGAAGTTTCTTTAAATAAAGAAATAAATTCATTCATTAAAGAAGGTAAGATATTTTTAATCGCTTGCGGAAAGATGATTAGTCTCATAGAAGCAGAATAATTAAGCCCCATTGCTCTTGATGCTTCCATTTGTCCTTTGTCTACACTTTGAATTCCACTTCTTACGATTTCAGCTACATAAGCAGAACTATTAAGTCCAAGTGCAATAATAGCTACATAAAAATTATCACTCCAAGTAGCAAAAATCACTACTGAGAAAATCAAAAGCTGTAAAAGCAGAGGGGTTCCGCGTATAATGTCTATGTATTCATCTATGATGAAATTTAAACTTTGGATTTCTAAAAATCTTAAAAATGCTAGGAAAAAACCAAGTGCTATTCCTATTAAAATTCCACCCACTGTTAAGCCAAGTGTTGTGAAATAACTATGAACATAAGCTTTGGCTTCTATAGTATAAGCATATTCTCCTGTAGCTAAGCCATTTTGATCTTTAACTTGTAAAATTTCAATAGGAAATGAAAAATAAGCCCAAAAAACAATAATGGCAAAAAATACAAAAATTTTCATCGTATTTTGTTTCAATTTAAACACCTTATAAAATTTTAAAAAAACTAAGTGTATAAAAATTAAGTTTTCTTTTTACTTAAAAGCATTTTTATGTGTTTTTTTGGTAAATATCGTGAGTTAAATTTTCACATAGCTGTAAAAAATAAAATAAAATTAATATAAAATTATATTTTTTTGTAGCAAATTCATTTTTTTATGATAAATTTACACTCGATTAAATTATAAAAAGGAGATAAATATGGATTTAATATCCCAATTTGTTGGCTTTGTAAATAATCAGTATTATTCCATTTTGGTTATTTTGCTTATTATTGTAGGGTTTTATTATAGTTATTTGACGGGTTTTGTGCAATTTCGAATGCTTCCTTATGTGTTTGACATTTTGACAGAAAAGCAAGAAAAACATGAAAAACACCATATTACTCCTTTTCAGGCTTTGATGATTTCAACAGCTTCAAGAGTTGGTATAGGAAATATTGCAGGTATTGCAGTAGCGGTTGTTTTGGGCGGACCTGGTGCTTTGTTTTGGATGTGGGCTATGGCATTTTTTGGCGGCGCTTCGGCTTTTGCAGAAAGCACTTTAGCACAAGTTTATAAAAGCCGTGATGGTAAAAGTTTTAAAGGTGGCCCTGCTTATTATATTAGTAAAGCTTTAAATTTAAAATGGCTTGGTGCTATATTTGCGGTGATTTTAATCATTACTTATGCTTATGGATTTAATGGACTTCAAAGTCAAACTATGACTTCAGCATTTGAGTTTTATTATAAAGGTATGGTTGATGCTAGCGAAGTAAGTTTTTCGCAAAGTTGGTGGCCTATTGTAATAGGGGCTATTTTGGCTATTTTTGCTGCTTATATGTTTTTTGGTGATCATACTAAAATAGGTAAAGTAAGCTCGGTCATCGTTCCTATTATGGCGATGATTTATGTTGGTTTATCTATTATAGCGATGTTTATGAATTTTGATAAAATTCCTGAAGTGTTTTCTATGATTTTTAAAAGCGCTTTTGATTTTGAAGCTATTTTTGGTGGATTTGCAGGTTCTGCTTTGGTTATAGGTATAAAAAGAGGATTATTTTCTAATGAAGCAGGTATGGGTTCAGCACCAAATGCAGCAGCTTCAGCTCTTACAACTCACCCTGCAAAACAAGGGGTTATTCAAGCATTTTCTGTGTTAATTGATGTGATTATTTGTACAAGTTCAGGATTTTTGGTATTATTTTCACTTGCTTATGCTAATAATATTGGTGTAGACGGTAAGCCTATTTTAACAGCACTACCTTTAGTGCAAGAATCCATGAAAGAATATTATGGAAATCTAGGTGTACATTTTACTACTGTTAGTATAGTTTTATTTGCTATTACTTCTTTGATAGGAAATTATTATTATGCTCAAGCAAATATTAAATACCTTACTCAAAATCCTATTATTATTAATCTTTTTAAAGCAAGTGCCGTGCTTATGATTTTTATTGGTGCAAATATGGATTTAAAATTTGCGTGGGATTTAGCTGATACTACTATGGCGTTTATGGCTACGATTAATATCATTTCTATTTTATTGCTTGGTGGTATAGTGAAAAAGGTATTAAAAGATTTTAGCGAGCAAAAAAGACAAGGTAGAGATCCAGTGTTTAGTGCTTCAAAGCTTGGTATTAAAAACGCAGAGTGTTGGGACTAATGATAGATTATATTATTATTGCTTTGTTTGTAGCTTTTATGGTTTTTCTTGTGTTTGGCTTTAACCGCCAAATGCAAGAAAAAGCCAAACAAAGAGAAGAAAAATTAAAAACAAAGAAAGATTTTAAAAAAAATAGGTAAAATACACTAAAAAATTTTTAAAAAAGAGTGTAAAATGAAATTGTTAATAGAAATAGGTACAGAAGAGCTTCCTGCTATTCCTTTATTAAAAGAACTTCCAAATATTACTAAAAAATGGGAAAAGATTTTACAAGAGTATCATTTAGAATCTGAATTTAAATTTTTCTATACTCCTAGAAGATTAGTTTTTATTCATGAAAATTTTAAAGAAAAACAAGATGATTCTTTTGTGGAATTTATAGGTGCACCTAGGGCGATAGCTTATAAAGATGGAAAGCTTACTCAAGCAGGGCTTAGTTTTTTAGAAAAAAGTGGTTTAAAAGAAGAAGAGCTTGAATTTAAAGAAATTAAGGGTAAAGAAGTATTGTATTGTCAAAAACAAGTACAAGGCTTGCAAAGCAAGGTGGTTTTAGCTCAAATGATCGAGGCTTTTTTAAAAAGCTTGAGTTTTGGTAAAACTATGAGATGGGGTGATGGTAGCTTTGAATTTATTAGGGCTATCCGCTCGCTTTGCTGTATTTTAAATGATGAATTGATTGAGTTTGAAAGTTATGGCGTTAAAAGCGCAAAAAGCACTTTTGTTCATAGAAGTGTTAGTTATGATTCAATACCTTTTTCAAATATTGATGAGTATCTTAAAACTCTAGAGCAAAATTATATTATTTTAGATCAAGAACAAAGAAAAAAACTTATCATTGAACAGTTAAAGACACTTGAAAAAGAAAATGATATTACTATCGCAGAAGATGATGAGCTTTTAGCTGAAGTTGTAGCTATTACAGAGTATCCAAAAGCATTATTAGGGCATTTTGAAAAAGAGTATTTAGAAATCCCAAGCGAAGTGATAATTACTTCTATGAGAGAAAATCAACGCTATTTTGCAGTATTTAAAAATAATACTTTAAGCAATCATTTTATTGTAGTTTCGAATGCGGTTTGTGAGGATTATTCTAAAATCATTAATGGCAATGAAAGAGTTTTAAGAGCAAGATTAAGTGATGCGATGTTTTTTTGGAAAAATGACTTAGCACAAGGCTTAAATAATGACAAAATAAGTCAAATGGTATATCTTGAAGGACTTGGAAGCTTAAAAGATAAAATTATTAGAGAGCAAAAAATCGCTACTAAGCTTTGTGAGGTTTTTGCTAATACTCAAAAAGATGAAATCTTAAAAGCCATAGAATACTCAAAAGCTGATCTAAGCACTCAAATGGTGTATGAATTTACTGATCTTCAAGGTATTATGGGATCTTATTATGCTAAAGCTATGGGTATGAGTGATGAGCTTGCTTTAGCGATTAAAGAACAATATCTTCCAAATGGCGATAATTCAGCTATGCCAAGTAATGAATTTAGTTCTATTGTAGCTTTGGCTTATAAATTTGATACACTCATGGGGCTTTTTTCAATGGGGAAAATCCCAAGTGGTACAAAAGATCCTTATGCTTTAAGAAGAGCAGCAAATGGTGTTTTAAAAATTATTCTAGCTTTAAATAAAAATTTTGATCTTAAGATATTTTTAGAAGTAATAGCTAGTGAATATAAAAGCTTTGATTTGAAAATTTTACTAGACTTTATCTTAGAGCGTTTATATACTTTTTATGAGGTTAATGCTTCTTTTGTTAAAGCTGTGCTTAGCTCTAAAACTTATGATGTTATTTATATTAATTCTTGTATTAAAGCTTTAATACAAAGTGCAAATAAGGCAGATTTTAGTCAAAATTTTGCTACTTTTAAGCGCTTGGCAAATATTGCAATATTAAGCGAAGTTCAAATTAATGAAAATTTGTTTAACACTCAAGAGGAAAAAGATTTATACCAAGCTTTTATGCAGTGTAAAACAAAAGAAAATAACACCCAAGAGCTTTTAGAAAGCCTTTTTGCACTAAAACCACAAATTGATGCTTTTTTTGATAAAGTAATGATTAATGACAAAGATGAAAATATTAAAAACAATCGTCAAGCTTTAGTATGTGCAATTTATCGTGAGTTTTTAAAAATAGCTGATATTAAAGAGCTTAGTGTATGAGAAAAATTCTTTTTTTACTTTGTTTTTTGGTATTTGCATTAGAAGCTAGAGAGATTGAGCTTGTAAAAGGGCAAGTAATTTTTTTAGAATTTGATAAAAATAATTTTTTACAAATTAGCTCAAATTCTAAAAAACTTCCTTTTTTTGAGTATAAAAATAAAGTCATTGTTAGTATAGCCATACCTTATAAAAATCCTAAAGATAGAAAATTAATAGCTGAATTTAAAGATAATTCCAAAGAAGAAATTAACATAAAATTTAGCGAAGGAAACTATAAAAAAGAATTTTTAAAAGTTAGTGCTTCTAAGGTTAATCCACCTAAAGAAACACTTGATCGCATTAGCAAAGAATATCAAGAAGCTATTAAGGTTTATAATACTTATACTAATATGGCTTTATTTGAAGGCAATTTTACATACCCTTTAGAAAGTAAAATTACAAGTGCTTTTGGAAAAGCAAGATTGTTTAATGATACTCTTAAAAGTTATCATAGCGGAACTGATTTTAGAGCAGCAAGTGGGACAAAAATTTATGCTAGCAATGATGGTATTGTAAGGATTGCTTCAAATCGTTATTATGCAGGAAATTCAGTGGTAATTGATCATGGATATGGGATTTATTCTCAGTATTATCATCTATCAAAACTTAATGTAAAAGTAGGACAAAAGGTAAAAAAGGGTGAGCTTATAGGTTTGAGTGGAGCTAGCGGTAGGGTTACAGGACCGCATTTGCATTTTGGAATTTTAGTTAATGGTGTGCAAGTTGATCCACTTGATTTTATAGCCAAATTTAATGCTTTATAATGATAGTTTTTAGCGAGTTTTTTCAAAATTGGATTGATAAATATTACTCCCAAGCTGTGAGTGTTGGTAAAAATGGAGATTTTTATACCGCAGTTAGCGTGGGAAATCTGTTTGGAACACTCTTAGCTAATCATTTTTTAAAACTTATAGATGATAAAAAGCTAATTTTACCGGTTGAAGTTGTAGAAATAGGGGCAAATGAAGGGCATTTAATGCTTGATTTTATACAAGCTCTATACACTCTTAGGGCTGATATTCTAGAGCAGATTGAGTGTTTTATCATAGAGCCACATGAAAAATTAAAATGTGTTCAAAAAAAACTTTTTGATGAGTATGATTTGGATGTAAAAATTTATAATTCTTTAGAAGAATGTCATTTTAAAAACGCCTTTTTTTACGCTAATGAATTATTTGATTGTTTTGCGTGTGAGCTTATAAAAGATAGAACAATGGCATATGTTGATGATGATTTAAACATTGTTTTTAAAGCTATGAATGAAGATCTTTTAAAAGAATGTGAAAAATATTCTATCACTAATAGCGAGCTTTGTATTTCTTATAAACCCTTTTTATCCAAATTAAAACAAACCTGTGAAAAACTAACTTTTGCATGTTTTGATTATGCAAAAAAAGAAGAAAAAATTAGTATTAGAATGTATAAAAATCACCAAGTGTATAATCTTTTTGAAGAAAACTTAAAAGATTTTTTTGCTAAAAGCGATATTACATATAATGTAAATTTTGATCATTTTTTACAAGTTTTAAAAGAAGAGGGCTTTGAGGTGTTAGAATATAAAAATCAAAATCAAGCCTTAATTGATTTTGGCTTAGAAGAAATTATCGAACAAGTTAAAAATATTAACCTCCAAATTTATAAAAACTTTATCAACCAAAGTAAAAATTTGATGTTTAACTTTGGCGATAAGTTTAAGTTTTTAGAATTTAAGCTTTAAAATCACTGCTTGTAATATCAAGCCCAAAGCCTTTTAAGCCTATAAATTCTTTATCGGTATTTTGACTTAGAAGTTTGATTTTTGAAATTTTTAAATACCTTAAAATTTGCGCTCCTATGCCATAATTTTTAAATTGTATGTTTTCTTGTTTTTCATTTTTCATGAAAATGATTACACCACCTTTTTGACTTAAAAATCCAATCTGTTTTAATAATTCATTAAATTTATTAGAAGTTAGAAGCTCAAAGTCGCTTCCACTAAGATAAAATTTAACATTCTCACATTCTTTCAAAGTGCCAAAGCTAAAAGCTATGTGTTCATTTTCATTGTGATCTTTAAAAGTCATTTTTTTAGCTTTAAAACCTGCTAAAATACTTTCTTCTTCTTTAATTAAAGAAATCAAACTTTCATTTTTTAAACGATACTCGATTAAATCTGAAATAGTAATCATATTAATATCATGTTTTTTGCAAAACTCAAGCAAATCGCTTCTTCTAGCCATATCTCCATTATCTTTAACAATTTCACATATTACGCATGCTTCTTTTAATCCTGCCAAACGACATAAATCCACTGTTCCTTCTGTATGGCCCGTTCTTTCTAAAACTCCACCTTTTTTTGCTATCAAAGGATTAATATGTCCAGGACGCACAAAATCACTCGCCTTTGCATTATCATCAGCAAAAATTTGTATAGTCATATCTCTTTCGTAGGCACTTACTCCTGTTGTTGCATTTTTTGCATCGACAGTGATGGTAAAAGCTGTTTCGTGATTTGATGTGTTTTTAGGTACCATTAAAGGTAGTTCAAATTTTTTAGCTAAGTTCTCACTTAATGCTACACATACCACACCTCTTGCGTGAGTGATGGTAAAATTTACTTTTTCTTGTGAGCTAAATTGTGCAGGGAAAATCAAATCCCCTTCATTTTCCCTATCTTCTGCATCCACCATTACCAACATCTTACCATCTTGAAGTTCTTTTATAGCTTGTTCTATACTTATATATCCCATAAAATCATTCCTTGAAAATATTTTAAAAATATTATAGCATTTTTCTTGACATTGTATAAAAAATAATATATAATATCACTTTTAATTTAAATAAAAAATTTCTATTGGGGTATCGCCAAGCGGTAAGGCAACAGGTTTTGGTCCTGTCATTCAGGGGTTCGAATCCCTTTACCCCATCCACTTCATATGATGCCGCGAAGTAGAGCAGTGGTTAGCTCGTCGGGCTCATAACCCGAAGGTCGGGAGTTCAAATCTCCCCTTCGCAACCATTATATAAAAATAATTTATAATCTATTTCAACAGATGTTTTTTAGCAATATTGAAATCAAATTAATTTAAAATTTCTAAAATTATTGAAATTTTAAAAATACAATACAAAGAATAAAATAGATAAAATATATTTAACAAGAATAAATGGCGAGTTTAATAGGCGTATGATTTATTAATTAATATTGCACATGCTTTGTATTTTATTGTAAAAATGTAAAAAAATGATATTTTTTGCTAAATAGGTAATGTATTAAAATTTTTAGAGTGCAAGAAAAAAACAATATTGATTTAAAGTCTAACAAAGAAAAATATTTCTTAATTGATGAAGAGCAAATGGGAGGGGCTTTATATTTTAAAGCCGGATGCAACAAGATAGTATTATAAGCTGCTAACTACTTAATCATTTCTTGATTAAATTCTTTAAGATCTATAAATAATAAATCTTTATAATGATTAACAAATGCTTCTTTTAAGGTTTTATTAAATATTTCATTATGAATATTCATTCTAAGATTCTTTAGATAAGTACAATAATGAGTAGTGTTAAGTTCTTTAAATAAAACATTCATAGTTTTTTAAATTCACAGCCATTATCTGTGAGTATACTAAATTCTTTTATGAGTATTATTAGTTTTTAAGATAATAACAAAACTTTTAAGATATGCTAGTATATCTTGTCTTTTTAGGAGATAAAGCTACAGTATAATCAATTCTTGTAACTAAATCTATCATAGTAAGTATATATTTTTATTTTATTATCGACATATTTTATAGTATCTATTACCCAAGTATTCATAGGAGTTGTTTTAAGATTTTTTTAGTTATCTATTTTTAACTCTCTCTTGTAGCTTTTATTTTGACCTAGATAATTAATTCTTGTAAGTGTTATTCTCATTTTATCTTTAGAGATGATTCTTCCTATGGTGGAAACACTAGGAGGTAGGCTTTAAAAATAATACAATCTTTCTTTATCTAAATTTATATAAATATGCCTAAGTATTTTAATATTTAAAGTAATTTCCAAATCAAAAGAACTTCTTATATTTTTTACTTTAGTGTATTTTGTATTTAGGGTATTTAAATTATCATTATTTTTGTGATAAATTTCTTGTTTTCTAAAAAGTATCTTTTTATCTATATTAAAAGCTTCTAAAGTAGCTTTTAAACCATGATGCTTATGAAAGATATAATTTTTATTCTTTGTTCTATTATTTTATGTTTTATTTCAAAAATATAACTATATTCTCTTAATTTAGCAAATCCTTTTATACATCTAAATAAATAATCTGTTTGGATAAATATTCCTTAGTTAGTTTTATTAATCAAATATTTCTTGATTGGTAAATAAAAGATAGTAGTTTTATTAACTAAGAAAGTGCCAAATGTGTTCGAACTTGTGTGATAATATTTTATCTTGATGTTTTTAATCTTCACATTGAAGCAATACAAAATAAGTATAAGAAATTAATTTTAAAATATTTTGTATAATTATTCTAAGGTATATTGTAGCAATTATTATGTTATTGTAATAATAATCAAGATTTATTAATGATTACTCTCTCTTTTTTTATGAGTCATTAAATGATATAAGAATAAATTATACTCTTGTTTTCTAAGTTGATAACATGAAATAAAATTTATTTTATACTCTTCTTGAATATTAAAGATAATAAACATCTAACCACTGCAATAATCTTTAAAAAATATTGATTAAGTTTGATGTTGAAATAATGTAAGCCGTACTGCCTTCTATATAGTATGAACTACAAGTAAAATTCTTTCTTTTTTAAAAAATATAATCTTCTTCATTGCTTGATTGATATAACTAAGCCATATTTATATGTAAATCACTGATTTGGTCTTGTTAAAACCAACTACAATGAAGCTTAAAATAAATATAGCAGTTTTGATTTTTAAACATTTGAAGAAATGGAATAAAAATCCTGAAAAAATTATCAATTATTTTAAAATAATTATAGATAAACATGACAATGAGATAAATATATAGTATTAATTTTAAAATCCAATTTTATACAAATCCAACATAATAAAGATTTTCATCGCTTAGTTATTTTAAACAAACAATTGCGTTAAAAAATGAAATCATAAATAATGCTATGAAAAATATATCAAACTTATAGGATAAAATTTTTAAGTAAAAAACTATAAATGGAGTGCGGTTGTAAATATCAAAGAAACTACACAAATGAATGATTTAGAAAATCTTTTTTAAACACTTTTAAAAATACAGCTTTTAATGCCATTAAATAGCAATCACCGTGATGAAGAAGAGAAGAAGCAAGATAAGGTTTTCAAAAGAAGCACCTTTTCTTCTCTAAATAAAATACACCTTATAGGTGCCATATGTTTTGTGCTAAAATGGGTGCGGGGGCTGTCTGAGTGCGTAGCACGGAGCACGGACAAAGTCTGCCGCTTAATATTAAGATTAAACAGATATATCTAAAAGCTGATCTTTTTTATTGTCTGCTTTATCTGTATTTGTAGAATTACTTTGTTCTTCTTTTTTAGCTTCAGCTTCTACTTTTTTTGTATTATCATTCTCAGCTTTTTTTCTTGTTCAAATTTAGCTTCTTCAAGTTTTAATAGTGGTTTTACTGTATAACGCAAGCTTGTATCAATAACTTGATTACAACATTGAGAATATACTAATCCCATCATTATCCTTTAGTGATTTATACAAATATCTAATTTAGCACAAGCTTGATGCTGATAAATAGGCTGATGTATTGTCTGGCAATTATGAAAATTTTCACAAGTTAAAATTCCATCTTGTTGTTGTGAATTATTAAAATTTTTCTTGCTATGATAACTATGATTTAAAGCTGAAGCAACGCTAGATAATGAAGCAATAACTGCTAAACCTAAGATAATTTTTTTCATTTTAATCCTTTCTATGATTAAAATTTTGATATATGAATAATTATAAAAACTAAAAAATTAATTTAATATTAAATAAGAGAAAAAAACAAAATTTGCTTAAATATTGAAAAAAATTACTCAACTTTTTTTGTTTTTTCTCGCGCGTACGCGTTTTTATATATTAAAAAAAGCAGGGGATGGATTTTCACAAAAGTCTATGTGATAGGAGATAGTGAAATATTAAGTGGATAAAGTCAAAGGTGATAGAGATACTTTAAGAACTTTGTTTGAAACACACAAAACAAATAATGAAAGATTAGAAACTCGACTAAAAGAAATAGGCAGATGGTGCGAAAAAAATTTAAGTGTGGAGCAGTTAAAAGAAATATTTCCATTAAAAGCCGAAAGAATAGAAAAAGAGCTTAAATATCAAAGAGCTTTTGAAAATTCTTTTGAACAAGCAAAAACTAAAAGAAACGATAGAGGGTTTGGGTTTAATAGATAGTTTTCCTTTTTGGTGCTTTAGCAAATCGCACCTGTTAAGGTGCTATGATTTGCGATAATTGGGGTGCGGGGGCTGTCTGAGTGCGTAGCACGGAAGATGGACAAAACCCACTGCCCTAATATTAAGATTAAGCAGATATATCTAAAAGCCGATCTTTTTTGCCAGTATTTGCTTGATTATCAGCATTTGTAGAATTACTTTGTTCTTCTTTTTTAGCTTCAGCTTCTACTTTTTTTGTATCTTCTTGCTGTTTAGCAATCGCCTCTTCTAATGCAGGTTTATCTCGATATTCTACTTTGGTATCTACCAAGCCGTGACAAGTATTAACAAACATTAACAATATCCTTTCCATTTGCAAAAAGCATCTTGATAAATAGGTTGATGTATTGTCTGGCAATTATGAAAAGTTGCACAAGTTATACTTCTACCTTTTATATATTCTTGTTGTGAATTATTAAAATTTTTCTTGCTATGATAACTATGATTTAAAGCTGAAGCAACGCTAGATAATGAAGCAATAACTGCTAAACCTAAGATAATTTTTTTCATTTTTGAGTCTTTCTATGATTATTTTTGATATATGAATAATTATAAAAACTAAAAAATTAATTTAATATTAAATAAGAGAAAAAACAAAAATTCGTTTAAATATTGAAAAAAATTACTCAACTTTTTTTGTTTTTTCTCGCGCGTACGCGTATGCATTTTTTTATATATTTTTTAAAAAAAGAAAGGCTGTCTGAGTGCGTAGCACGGAAGATGGACAAAACCCACTGCCCTAATATTAAGATTAAGCAGATATATCTAAAAGCCGATCTTTTTTGCCAGTATTTGCTTGATTATCAGCATTTGTAGAATTACTTTGTTCTTCTTTTTTAGCTTCAGCTTCTACTTTTTTTGTATCTTCTTGCTGTTTAGCAATCGCCTCTTCTAATGCAGGTTTATCTCGATATTCTACTTTGGTATCTACCAAGCCGTGACAAGTATTAACAAACATTAACAATATCCTTTCCATTTGCAAAAAGCTTCTTGGTAAATAGGTTGATGTATTGTCTGGCAATTATGAAAAGTTGCACAAGTTATACTTCTACCTTCTATATATTCTTGTTGTGAATTATTAAAATTTTTCTTGCTATGATAACTATGATTTAAAGCTGAAGCAACGCTAGATAATGAAGCAATAACTGCTAAACCTAAGATAATTTTTTTCATTTTTGAGTCTTTCTATGATTATTTTTGATATATGAATAATTATAAAAGTCAAAAAATTAATTTAATATTAAATAACAGAAAAAACAAAAATTCGTTTAAATATTGAAAAAAAATTACTCAACTTTTTTTGTTTTTTCTCTCGCGTATGCGTATGTATTTTTTTATATATTTTTTAAAAAAAGAAAGGCTGTCTGAGTGCGTAGCTGTAAGGGGTATTTTAAAAAGAATATGTAACTATCTATAGCTTTAAGGTTTGGAGGATAGTTACATAGAAAACTTAAATAATTTTATATAATTACATAAATATTTTATAGGAGTGTATAATGAATAAGATTGACACTATCGCAAATTTTTTAAATAAAAAATCTAAAAAATGTTTAGCTATAAATGGATCTTGGGGTATAGGTAAAACTTATTTATGGAAACAAGTTGAAAAGAAACTTTCTAAAGATAAAAAAGTTGTCTATATAGATCTTTTTGGCAAAGAAAGTTATAAGCAAATATTAGAAGAAATAGTTGTAAGCCTACATGGAGATTATAATAAAATTACCAAAACAACTTTTAAAGGTTTAGAAGGTTTGGTTAAAAGTATAAGTGGTGGCTTAATAGATATAGATAGTGATGCTATTTTTTCCTTTTTAAAAAAGGAAGACTTTTATAATATTATTGTGTGTTTTGATAACATAGAAAGAAAATCTGATAATCTTTCTTTGAAAGAAATTTTAGGACTTGTAAATTTACTTAAAGAAGAAAAAGAATGCAATGTTGTTGTGATTTTTCATGAGGAAGAATTAAAAGAACAAGATGATAATTTGACTGAAAATAATAAAGAAGAAGAGAATGAACAAGATTTTAATAGTTGGTATCAAAAAGCTAAAGAAGAACAAACCAAACAATATAATAGTAAAAACTGGTATCGAATATACAAAGAAAAGGTTATTGATTGTGAAATAACCATAAAAAACAATGATGAAGTAGCAAAAGCAATTATAAAAGATAAAGTAAATAAATATACTAAAATTACAGACGAGATAAAAAATATTATTGGAAATATTATTTTTGAAAGATATAAAGAACAATGCAATGGAAATCTAAGATTGCTATATCATGTGTTAGAACATATAGATTATTTTAACAAGCAATGTTTTTTATTGTTTTGCAAGTATGACAATAAAAAAACATTTTCAGATGCTCTAAAATTAAGTTATATCTCATTAATATTTCAAATTAAAAAATACCTTTCTATTAAAATAGAAGAAAATGACATTTCCTCAAACTACCATCTTTATGAAAAATACCTAAAAAATATGTTTTATTTAAATAAAGAAGAAAAATACCAACTAAGACGCGATTTTTATCAAACTTTAAAAATTGAACTTTATTATAAACTTCAAAACTACAAGATAGAATATTTGGTAGGTAATTTAAGTGATGAACAATTTGTAAAAGATATTGAAAATTCACTCCTAAAAATAGACTTTTATTCAGAAAATGGAATAACACGCTTTCCTTATGGTTTTTATCAAAATTTACTTTCAACCTACACACAAATTACAAAGAAAAAATTAAGCGACATAGAAGAAAAAATCAATCAGCACTATATAGAAGCTCTTGTTATGGAAGAATTTAAGTTTGATCTTAATCATGATTATAGATCTGACATAGCACTTTTAAAATTATTAGAAAATGAAAAATGGAAAGATTATTATGAAGAAACTAAAGAAAAACTCAAAATAAACAAGTATGAAAATATTAATGCACTTATTAATAGCTATGAAAATATAGAAAGTAGTTTTTATCCCGAAGCGATCAAGCAATATAATTTTTTTAAAAGAGAAGAATTAGTACAGCTATTTAAAAATAATAACGATTTTTGTAAGAAATTTTTTAATCATTTTTCTAAGAATATGGTTATAAATCATAAATTTGACGATGATTTAAATAATCATTTATTTCAAGCTTATTTAGATTTTTTAGATTTAGATGAAAATAAAATAAAAAAAAGTGTTGTTGTAGAATATATAAATTCACAAAATAGTGTATTAAGAAAGTTACTAATAGAATAATTGCGTTAAAGATATTCAATAAAATACTATTAAATTTACAAAAATTAAAAAGTTCTTATGTGTTTATAATTTGCAAACATTATAAAATTAAACTACTTATCTCTTTTTAATTTATCGATAAAATCACTCCACCATTGCATTAACTCTCTTCCATCATCAAGTCTTAAGCTTCTATTATATACTGCTTTTACTTTATTTCCTTCTCTATGATCTAAACATAGTTCTATAACTTCACTATCTTGTTTATGAATATTTTTATACTCATAAAGAAAAGTTGAAGCAGTAGCTCTAAAACCATGATATAGTATTTTATCACCAAAACCTAATCTTTTAATGGCTTGATTTAATGTGTTTTTACTCATTGTTTTAGATTTACTTATATTACTTGGAAAAAAATATTTTGAATTTGAGTAAGAAAAATTTTTAACATATAAAAGCAAGTCTAAAACACTCTGACTTAGCGGAATAATAAAATCCTCTCTTGCTTTAACTTTATTAGCACGAATAATAATTTTTTTATCAAAATCTATTTCTTTCCATTCTAAATTTCTAATATTAGCACTTCTTAAAAAATAAATATGGACTAATTTGCAAAGCAACTTTTGTAAAAATACTTATTAATCGTAAGTAATAATTCTTTAAATCTTGCTTCATCTGTGAAGTTTTATAACTTTGAACTTTATTAGTACCATAAAGTGCTTTTTTATATTTTGATTTTTAGTATTTTCTTTTTGAATATGTTCTTTTGGATTAATGCCTTATGATAGCATGTCGTTATAATCATTTGCAATCTCTCTTGCCCGTGTTAATATGGTTATAGGATATTTTCCTATTTTAAAAGAATACCCTTTTTATTAAGTTTATATCTAAAATAAAAATTCTTATCAATATTTCCATGAAAAACCCTAGCTTCAATATATAAATTTTTAGTACAAGCACTTTGATATAAGTTTTTTATCAACAGTTAAATTTTTAAGCTCTTAATTGCTGATTTTCCTTTAAAGTGTGTACAAAAAAATATTTTTTTAATTTGTCAAAAGATTTTAATTGTAGTAATAATTCGTGATAGAGAAGTAATGGTGGATTTAGAAAGCGTGTGGTTTATTAATCAAACACCTAAGTATCCATACTTTAGAAATTAAATATCTAAATAACATATACTTTTGAAAATTCAATAATTTGTATAGTTAAATCTCATTTTAAAAATTTAACTCCTGATATAACTTTAGCTATTTCTTCAATGGAAAATAATACATAGCAAGATACTTCCATAGATTGTATTTTACCTTTTCTTCTTAGATTATCAATAGTTCCTGAAGAAACGCCTAATACTTCAGCAAATTCTTTTTTACTTAAAGTCATTTTTTATATTTCTCAAAAAATTTTTGTTTCTAAATAATTCTTGGTTGTGCTAATCTTGCTTAATTGTGAAATATGTTTGTTTTAATTTATAAAAATAACATATAAAACTATAAATATCTTTATATATCTAACTTTATTTAATCACTTTTTATTTTATGTTAAATATTATATATATTCTTTTACCTATTATCCAAATTATAAAAACATACAAATTATAATTAAATATATTTTTTTAATAAGTAATTTTAAGATTATAACAACTATTATCAAATTTATACAAAAACGCTATATTGTAGTTATCTAAAGAGTATAATAAGGTATTTATACTCTTTATTTATTACTATATATAAGCTTAGTATTTATACTTTATATACCAAATATGATAAATACACCTTACACTGTTATCTAAAATACTAAATGCTAATACTTTTAAAAATGTTAAATAGTATAATAAAATATAAATATAAAAATTCAAAAAGATTATTTTTCATTGTTTTTAAAAAGTAAATGATAAGTTTTTTTCATATATATTTAAATAATAATAAATCTATTTGCATTTTTTTAATAAAAAATAAAAGTAATTTTGATTATAATTTATAAATAATTATTATATTTATTAATTTTTTGGCTATTTTTCAATATTTTTATAACTTTTTTATCACTTTTGTATTTTTTGTGTTATCATATTCTCATCACAAATAAAAAATTTTATGCAAAGGATTCGGGGGGGGGGTATGAAAAAAACACTTTTACTTGTTTTAATCATTCACACTTTTCTTTTTTCTCAAATAATGATTTTAAAAAATCAAGATAAAATCATTATAGATAACAATCAAACTCTTGCACTTAATCATGTAAACCATGATCAAAAGCAAATACTTAAAGAACATAATAACATTGACTCAAGAGTCAAAAAACTATTAGAAGAAAAACCAAAGAAAGATTCTAATCTTAGTAAAGAAGATGAAGAATTGTCTAATAAGGTTATTGGTGTTATTCAAACTATAGGCAATGTATATAATGCCAAAGATAGTAAAGAAAGAGATGAGCTTATAAGAGATTTAGCAAGCAATTATTTAAGCTTACAAGCTAATACTTTAATCCAAGAATATTTACATACTCTTAATCACTCCATTAATAGTGAGTTTAATTTAAACTATAATGATAGGGGTGGTTTAAGTGGTAATGCTAAAGTTCTTTTGCCTATTATGAGTGAAGATAATCCAAAAATATCTTATTTTCTACAAAGCGGTATAGGTGGATATGATAATAATAGAATCATAGGTCATTTTGGTGGTGGTATAAGATATTATCCTAATGCATTAGCATTAGATAATTCAGGAAATATCATGCTAGGATTAAATTTAGTTTATGATCATGATTTTAGTAGAGAGCATAAAAGAATATCTTTGGGCTTTGAAAGTATGTTAGATACACTAGCTTTCCATGCTAATATTTATCAAAGATTAAGTGATTGGATTAATAGTTATGATTTTAAAAATGCAAATAATGATCTAACTTTCTTAGAACGCCCTGCTAATGGCTGGGATATGGGTATTAAATATGCTTTTCCTTCCATGAGTAATGTAGCTGTTTTTGCTAATATGAGTAAATGGTATGGAGAAAAAGTAGCTCCATTTGGCAATGTAAACTACTATGAAGATTTAGAAAAAAATCCTTTAGTGTATGAAGGAGGTATTACTTACTCACCCTGTCCTGCATTAACTTTTTCGCTAAGCCATAAAAGAAGTAATGAAAGTGATAAACAAGGCACAAATATAGCTATGAATTTTAACATACCTTTAGATAAAGATGCCTTCAAACACGCTTTTGATACAAAATTAGCAGGTATAAATAATACCATTGAAGGCTCTAGAACTCATTTTATAGATAGAGATTATTCTATGGTGCTTGAATATAAAGCTATTAACAATACTTATCATATTTCTTATTGCGGAAATTTGGGAGGTAATACTCATTGTATTATGCTTAAAGATGGCTTTAATCAAGCAGTTAAAAATGTTGCTATGAGTGTAACTCCTGAACAAAAAAGTGTAATCTTAAAAGATGGAAATCATTATATTACTGATAGTAATGGAAAAGTTTTTGTAAAAATAATCCATTCTTATGGAGTCCATCAAACCAATTTAATTGCTAAAGCAGGGAATGCTCAAGAAAGTTTCCCTATTACTATCATAGCTCCAAAAGAAGACTTTAGGATATTTGCTAAACCTTCTAATATACAAAGATATGAAAAATCTCTAATCACATTTACAGGAAATGATTTAGCAGGTGATTTGGCAATTCATTGGAAATTAAATGGTAAAGGAAGTTTAGAAAAAACGCCAAATTCAGATAAAACTGATAAAGATGGAAATTCAAATATCATCTATAAACCTGATGTAAACATGAAAGATAAAGAAAAAGCTGAAATCATTGTTAATGTATTGGGAGTTACTTTAAAAACATTTGTTCAAATAGCAATTTATGGAGATAATGATATTATCTTAGATAAAGCTATTATAGGTAATAAAGAAAAAACTCATGCAAGTTATAAAAACTTAAAAGCTAATTCTACAAAAGTTAAATGGAGTATACAAGGAGATAATGCTTTATTTGTTGATAAAGATAAAACTACTAAGGAGCTTAATTTAATAGCTGATGATAAAGGTGAGAGTAATGTAGAAATCATAGGACTTAGTGGAAATGAAAAAGTAAAAATCATTGCTAAGAATATGAGTGATGAATTAGTAAAAGAAAGAAGTAAAGATTTAGAGATTAAAAATTATACAGCCACTATGGAGCTTCCTGCTGGAAAAGATCCTGTGACTTATCAAGACTTTGAAAAAGGAATGATTGATTATAAAAGCGACTTTGAAGTAAAACTTAAAGGTTTAATGCCAAAAACAAAAGTTTTATGGAAAGCTAAAGATATACAAAGCAATAAAACTTTAAGAATTAGTAACGATAAAGAAAGTACAGCTGATGATAAAGGTGAGAGTAAGGTAGTATTTGAAGGAGTAAAAGATTTCAATATTAAAAGATTACAAATCATTGCTACTTATAATCAAAGCGCAGCTAGCACTCAAGAAGTAAGTGGAGAAATCAAACTCCACCAATATACCCCAAGCATTAGTTTTAGTAAAGATAAAATTCATGCTTATGAAAGTGATAATAACAAAGCTTTAAAAGATCCAAAACTTGATCATGTTGAAGTAACTTTAAAAGGTGGTAAACCTAATGAAAAAATAGAATGGAGTTTAAGTGGAGACGCTACTTTAAGCAATCAAGAAGCAACATTTAATGCTAGTGGTGAAGCTAAGGCAGTTATCACTTCTAAAGCTCCATTTAAAGTTAATCCAAATTTAGAAGTTAAAACTATGACTAAAGATCTTAAAAAAGAATTGCCTTATGAGATTAAAGAATA
The DNA here is from genome assembly GCF_025772845.1 of Campylobacter sp. CNRCH_2014_2849. Taxonomy (NCBI): domain Bacteria; kingdom Pseudomonadati; phylum Campylobacterota; class Epsilonproteobacteria; order Campylobacterales; family Campylobacteraceae; genus Campylobacter; species Campylobacter sp. CNRCH_2014_2849. The sequence continues at coordinate 131,278 of NZ_JAKMSW010000006.1, forward strand.
TACTCCTAAAGTAGAATATCCAAGCTTTAAAACCCAAGAAAAAACTATAGATTATATAGATGATTTTAATATTAAAATAAGCGGTTTATTGCCAAATTCCACTATTGATAAAATCAGTGGAAGTAAAGGAGTAAAAGCTAAAAAAGAAAGCTTTAATGTTAATGATAAAGGTGAAACTACTTTAGAATTTAGTGGTATTAGTGATTATAGTGTTAAAGATATTGCTATTAAGTTTAATTATATCAAACAAGGTAGTATTAAAAAGGAGCTTAATTTAGATAAAATCAAACTTTATCAATACGCTATTTCCTTTAATGCTGATCCAAGTACTATCATTGCAGAACCTAATAAAAATGCCGAAGTAACTTTAAAAGGTGGTAAAGCTAATGAAAAAATAGAGTGGAGCTTAAGTGGAGACGCTACTTTAAGTAATCAAGAAGCAACATTTAATGCTAGTGGTGAAGCCAAGGCAGTTATTACTTCTAAAGCTCCATTTAAAACTAACCCTGTAATTAGTGTAAATACCTTAGGCCAAAACCTCACTAAAACATTAACTTATATAGATGGAACTGTATATACTCCAAAAATAGAATATCCTTCTTATAAAGTAAGTTTTTGGAAAACATTAGATAAAACCATAGACTATGACTCAGATTATGTATTAAAAGTAAGTGGTTTATTACCAAATTCAACCATTGATAATATCAGTGGAAGTAAAGGAGTAAAAGCTAAAAAAGAAAGCTTTAATGTTAATGATAAAGGTGAAGCTACTTTAGAATTTAGTGGTATTAGTGATCCTAGTGTTAAAGAACTTACTATTAAGTTTAGTTATATGAAATCAGTTATTACTAAGGCTGAAATAACTGCAGATAAAATTAATCTTTATCAAAGAGAATTGAATTTAGAACTTGATAAAGAAACACTTTATACTCAAGAAGGAGAAGTAGTACACGCTGTATTAAAAGGTGGAAAAACAGGTTCTAAAGTAGAGTGGAGTTTAAGTGGAGATGCTACTTTAAGTAATCAAGAAGCAACATTTAATGCTAGTGGTGAAGCTAAAGCAACTATTACTTCTAAAGCTCCGTTTGAGAATGATATTATGTTAAAAGTCAATGCTTTGGGTAGTTCTTTTACAAAAAGTATTAAGTATAATGACATGGTTTATATTCCAAAAATAACTTATCCAAGCTTTAAAGCTCAAGAAAAAACCATAGACTATAAAAGTGATTATGTATTAAAAGTAAGTGGTTTATTACCAAATTCAACCATTGATAATATCAGTGGAAGTAAAGGAGTAAAAGCTAAAAAAGAAAGCTTTAATGTTAATGATAAAGGTGAAGCTACTTTAGAATTTAGTGGTATTAGTGATCCTAGTGTTAAAGAACTTACTATTAAGTTTAGCTTTATGAAAACAAGAAAAATTAAAGAGGAACTTAATTTAGATAAAATCAAACTTTATCAATACACTATTTCCTTTAATGCTGATCCAAGTACTATTATTGCAGAACCTAATAAAAATTCCGAAGTAACTTTAAAAGGTGGTAAAGCTAATGAAAAAATAGAGTGGAGCTTAAGTGGAGACGCTACTTTAAGTAGTCATGATGCAACATTTAATGCTAGTGGTGAAGCCAAGGCAGTTATTACTTCTAAAGCTCCATTTAAAGTTAACCCTGTAATTAGTGTAAATGCTATGGGTAAAAATTTAAGTAAAGAATTAAATTATAAGAAGATTCCAATTCAATTAACTCTTGGTAAAACAAGGTTAAATCCATATTTGATTGAAACTGTCAGTATATTGGCAAAAGGCACTCCTTATGCAAAAATAAAATGGAGTATTGTCGGCGATGGAGTACTTCCAAAAGAAGATCTAATTCCAAAATATTTTGATAGTAAAGGTGTTGCGCTAACTAAGTTTAGAACAATTGATCCTAATACTCGTCCGATAACAGTAAGCGTTGAATATGAAGATGGAAGTGAAAAAGCTAGTGAAACAGCTGTATTTAATGGTCCAATTCGTCCAAGAATAAATGTAAATAATATTCCATTTGATACAGGAACAACTATAGAGCTATATGGACTAATTCCAAACTCTAGTGTAGATGTTCAACCAGATCAGTATCTTGGTTATACTAATTTTGTAAATAAAGGCACGCTTCATACTGATGATAAAGGTTCAGTTTATTTAAATTTTAAACCTATTGGAAAAGTTACTGAACACACCGGTAGAATTTTTAGTCTTAAAGTGAAATATAAAGAATGGGATGGAGCTGATTCTGAAGCAATTGTAGGAAGTATTGAGGTGCAAAAACGCATTCATGCAATATATGATACTTGGAAAGATCCTGCTTCATGCTACACCAGTGCAACTTTAACATTAACCGATGGAATTGCAGGAGAAAAAGTTGATTTTAGTGGAACTAATCTCTTAGTTGGCCTTGGTCAAACTGTGCCAATTATACAAAGATGGGATAAAGAATTTGATAATTCTGGTGAAGCAAAAGTTGTAATATCAACTACATGGTGCACTAAACCATTGACCGATACTCCTACTTTTACAATGAGATTTAATACTTTAGGTGTAAATGTCACAGAAACACGAGCGGTTACTTTTGGTGGTGGAGATCATGAAAGATTTTATTAGTCGGATATATAGGCACATTTTATAATGTTGTGGAAAAAGAAAGAAATATATGCCACTGTATAATTTTGCACAATTTCTATCTCTGTTAGCCCAGCTTTCAGAGGTAGATATTAAAACTCTTATGGAATATAAAGATTTATTGTTAAAAGCGTTATCACCTTTAAACGAAGTAGAAAGATTTAATGCAAAAGAATGTATGCAACTTATTAACACTCTTGAAGAAACTTTTTTAGATAAACTTCAAATAGAAGAAAGCAAAAAGAAAGAAATTTGCAAAAATATCATCAAAATACTAAAAAATCATCGGAAAATGTTTTTTTGAAAATCAAGTTGTAATGCAAAATAAATGGTGGATTTAGCAGGCGTGTAATTTACCAACTAAACTCCTAAATATCCATACTTTAATGAAATATTTTTCATTTGCACATACTTTTGCACATACTTTGTATTTTATTGTAAAAATGTGTAAAAAAGTGATATTGTTTTGCTAAATAGGTGATGTATTAAAATTTTTAGAGTGTGAATTTCAAGGAAAGAATATTGTGAATTTAAATTCTAATAAAGAAAAATACTGCCTGACTAATGAAGAGTAAGTGTTAATATATTCAAGAAACAATTTCAAAAATAGAATATTTGCTATTATATGAATTGCTAAAGTAGATTAAATCTTATTTTAAAGATTTAACCCCTAGTATAATTTTAGCTATTTTTTCAAAGCTATAAACATTTTTAAAATCATTACCATTTAAATTTTTTCTTCTACATTATACTATACTAAATATTTTATTTTATGTCCTGTTTATACTGTAAAATAAAATATAAATGCTATGCTTTAGATAGTTTTAGAAGTTAGTAAAGATATTGTATGTTTAAAACGATAACTATTTTAAATGTAATAGTTGTGTTTTAAAAAAGCACTAGCCATATTGAAGATGATGATG